>CAYOTU010000264.1:0-5495 GCA_964406905.1 uncultured Myxococcales bacterium
GGGGAAGATCGCACTGGCCGTGGCCGGTGCGGGCGCGGCAGTCCTCTTCCGTGAGGGTGAATTGCGGGACCTCGACCGCTGAAACAGCGACAAGTTTGGATTGGCATCCGCCGGTGCGGGGGTGTATTCTCTTTGAGGGTGGGGGGTGTAGGCAAGGGGGAGCAGCGGGATGATAGGTCGCCATACCACTGTCAAGTCATCGGTTGAGCGAACCGTCGAGGTCAAGTACGAGCTGGCCAAGCAGGGGGACTACCTGAATCTCCTGGGCATCGACCGGGACGACTCCCCCGACGATATCCGAAAAGCCTACCTTCGATGGATCAAGATGGTCCACCCGGACAGCCTGAAAGGGCACGGCATCGAGCATCTGCGGGAGAAGGCGGCCCTTGTCTTCAAGACCCTGTCCATGGCCTATGATGTCTTCTCCAACGAGGCGAAGAAGAAGGCCTGGCTGGCGACCCTGGACCACAGCGAGGGGGCCGGGGATGCCGAGGCCAGGACGCGCAACGAGGAGGAGGAGGCGAAGATAGTGCTCCACCAGTGCCGCCTCCTGCTGCGTCGCCGCGCCTGGGGCGAGGCCGAGGAGCTGTTGAGGAAGATCGTAGTGGCCTACCCCAATGACGTCCAGGCCCTGACCCTCCTGGGGTGGTGCGTCTTCCAGGACACGGAGAAGTCCGACAAGAAGCGTCTCCAGGAGGCCCGTGGTTTTTGGGAGGCAGCGGTGAAGGTCGACGGGGAGGACGCTGACGCTCACTATCACCTCTCCCTCTACTTCAAGGCCACAGGGAATTCGACCCAGCAGGAGAAGGCCCTCAAGAAGGCCCTCAAGAACGACGGCTCCCACGTCGCAGCCAAGCGGGAGATACGACTCCTGGAGATGCGCAAGGTGCAGACGGTCGACAAGACCGAGACCATGGGCGATGTCTTCAAGAGGATCTGGGAAAAGTTGAACAAGAAGAAGGTAGCCCCGGAGCCCAAGGAAGAGCCGAAGGCCTCCTGGCGCAAGACGAAGCCAAAAAATTAATCAACAGATCCTTCAAGGCAGGCAGCGATCTCAGCGGCCAGTTCATCCACACTTTGCGTCCCGTCCAGGCGAACAAGTTCGTTGGGCGCGTCCGCGTAGATAGTTTGGTATCCGGCGTGGACCTGCTCCAGAAGCTGCTGCGTCTCGAAATGGTCCCGGGTGGCGCGTCTGGCCAGGATTCGCTTCATGGCCACCGCTGGGGAGACATCAATGTAGAAGACACGGTCCGGCCGGGGCGCGTGCGTGTTGATCGCCCGAATCCAGCTCATGTCAGCGTAGATCGACTGGTAGGCCAGGGAGCTGTCCACGTAGCGGTCGGAAATTACCCACCAGCCCTTTGCCAGGGCCGGCCGGATCACTGCGTCCAGATGGTCGAGGCGGTCCGCTGCGAAGAGCAGGGCCACCACGCGGGGGTCCACGTCCGCATCGGGACCGTCCCCCGCTGTGGGAACCACGATTCGGCGCTTGAGCGCGTTGCGTACCATGGCCCCGAAGGGACCGTTCGAGGGCTGGCAGGTGTCCAGCACCTTCTGTCCCCGGCCCTCGAGCCAGGCCTTGAGGAGTCCGGCCTGGGTAGTGGTGCCCGCGCCGTCTATCCCCTCGAACACGATGAAGCGTCCACCGGGTGCGGCAGTGTCAGTCATCGGTTCCTCCTTCTTCAGGATCAGGCTGTTCGTCGGGGCAGAGGTACCGCTCCACGGCCGTCCCCCTGGGGCAGAGGACCGAGAAGGGGTCGCCCTTGAAGACCAGGTCCGCCTCCACTTCACGCACATCCAGAGAGAGGTCCGTGTCGTCCTGGTCCAGCCGTACCCGGATCTTGCGGGGCAGCCGATAGGGGCCCTGGGTACGGTATTCGTCGAAGTCCAGGCGCACCCGCAGGTCGCTCGCCTTTTGCCGGATGGTTGTGGAGATAACGTCCAACTCGAAGGGGTCCACCTCCAGGATCTGGGTCATGCCGGAGACCGGATCTTCGAGGCGCAGCTCGTAGATGCCCGTTTTTCGGCGGAGGGTCAGCGCGGGGTCCACGTGCGCTATGATCGGAGGCTGACCGCTGAGGAGCCCGATGAGTTGGGGAATCGACAGGGGGATCGGGAGGAAGCGGCTGGTGTTCTCCAGGCAGGGGGTGCCGACAACGCAGCGCTTGCCTCCGCGCTGAAAGGCCACGAACTCCTTCCCCTGGGAGGCCAGGAGGGAGAGCATATCGTCCGTGGGGGAGAGGGTCTCCACCCGGATCCGGTCGGGCGCGCCGGCCATGAACAGCAGCTTGCCCTTTCGCACACCACGATCCGAGTAGTACTCAGCCCGTGCGTAGAGATAGAGCGTGTCGGGTCGGGCTCGGGTACGCAGCGCGGTCAACAGAACCAGGGGATCCTCTATGAGGTTCTCGGGTAGGTGGATCGGACCGCTGCATGCAGCGATGACCGTAACAAGGACCAGTAGGTGGGGGAGCGGTGCTGGACGAAGGAAGGGCACGGGCACGTTCCTGCCTAGTCTTCCATGCCTACCAGAACCCTCAAGTTGGTGGCGGATCTGACCTTTCCTTCGGCGATTTCCCGCAACGCTACCACGGGCTCCTTGTTCTTCGGATGCTGGACGAGGGGCTCAGCGCCGTCCTTGAGCTGACGGGCTCGCCTCGTAGCGATAAGAACGAGTGCGAAACGATTCTCAATGTTTTCCAGGCAGTCTTCTATGGTCACGCGGGCCATGGGACCTCCTTGTCACAAAGGGCTTGAACTCTTATAGTATTTGACCATGGTCTGTCAAGATATATGGTCCTGTTTCGTCCGCGCGCTGTTGGCAGTGGTCCTGGTTGCCTTCACGGGCTGCGGCGGATCCCATCTACAGATCAAGACCTTCCAGCGGGTGAAGGGTCGGCCTGCGATCCGCGCTTTCGTTTTCCTGCCGAGTGAGTACATGCTCAAGGGGATGTGGGCCTACGATGTCTTTGACAAGGACCTGGACATGGCAGAGCACCTGTCCCGGCGCCTTGACACGGCGATCTACGCGGCGGACGAGTACCGGATTATCGCAGGTGCGGTCCTCATGGACCTGCGAAACGAGACCTCCCTGCCCATTGTCCTCGAGATGGACGGGCTGGCGCCTGATCAGGCCATCGCTGTTCGCACCATTCTCACGGAGAATATCCAGACCGGCGCGACGGTGATTTCCGGCGAGGGCGTGCCCGGCGGGGCAGCGGTGGGCCGTGCCTATCGTTCCACCCTTTTCCTGGAGTTGGAGGCCTACCATGTTGGCTCCAACGAGCCTCTGGCGACCGTCTCGCTCAGGCGGGACGTGGATCCCTTCCAGGAGGTGCCGGACCACGACGACAGCCCTTGGCACCGAGAGATCCTCAGGGAGGGGCTCGATTACTTGCTGGAGGCGCTGGAAGAGCAGGTTCGCCTGCCAGGTCCGGGCCGCGCCGGTCCGGTCCGCGTGCTCACGCCGCCAGCGGAGGCCATGGCCTTTCAGTGGGGAGAGTTGGAGTCCCTGGACAAGCGACTTCTTCGGGAGGACGCGCTGATGCGTGACGCAGCGGTCCAGCGGCGGGTCCGTTACCGCCACCCCAAAGCGTCGTTGCCCTTGCAGCGTAGCCTGGCCGGCATGAAGCGAGGCCTCCTCGTGGCAGCGACCCCCGCGTGTGCTGGCCTCCGTGAAGGCGACGTTATCCTGGATGCAGACGGTGCAGTCCTGAATCGTGGCTACCAGTGGCGCCGTATACTCCGCACTCGCAGCCGCCCCATCTCGCTGACCGTCTTGAGGGATGGCGAGGAGATCACCCTGTCGTACGCTTGTCCACGTTGACCTGAACCCACCACAGGACGCCGCCCAATACCCCGGTCATCATCATGAGGCCCATCGCTATGGTCATGCCCGCCACGTGGTTGCCGGTTAGGTCCCGGAGCGTACCGGAGATCACAGGCCCTGCCAGCCCGCCTATGCTGATTGCGCCCTGAAGGAGGGCGAACCCGAGGCCAGTGCGATGCGTACCGACCCAGCCTGGGAGGAGGAGGAAGACGGACAGAGGGACACCGGCGAGGACCATGCCGAAAAGGAAGCCGAGGACTTCCGGGGGGCCGAGGCGGTTGATGAGGAGGCCCAGGATCCCACCGGAGATCAGCCCGCAGGTCGTGAGGAGAGGGTGGAGCCCCCCCCATCGGCCTACCATTGCGCCCAGGAGGGGTGTGGCCGGGATCACGCCCAGCATGGCCCACATGATCACCCGGTCAGCCTGCATGGCGTCGAGGCCGGTTGCAATAAGGTGGGCCGCGCCGAAGGTGTTCACCGTGCCTCCGGTGATCCCGTAAACGAGCCACAGTGCCATGAGGATCCAGAAACGTCCCGGCAGGCGCAGCGCGTCCCTGAGAGAGGTTTTTTCAGTAGCGCCTTCGGACGCTGTCTCCTCCCGGTAGAGCCCCCAGAAGAGGACCAGCGAGAGGGTCATGGCACCCGTCGCACCCAGGACCACGACTTGCCACCCAACGTTTTCAGCCAACGAGCGAAACAGCGAGAACGAGAGCGTGGCCGCCAGCGGAAAGACAGCGTGGAAGAGGCCCATTGGGACCGCTTGGCGGCCTGCGGGGAAGAGCCGACCGACCGCGCGGCTGGCCACGACCATGGACAGGAGGCCGCCAGCGCCGATGAGGGCCCGGCCGACCAGGATTACTTCATAAGTCGGCACAGCGGCCAGAAGCCCGCCAGGGATCGTCAGCGCGCAGCCAAGGATCCCAGCGAAGCGCCCGCCCCGCCGATCCACCAGTGGTCCGCCCACCAGCACCATGGCCAGCGAGGCCAGCGACACCACGCCCATGAGCGAACCCTGGCCCACATGAGACATGGGGATCGTGAGGGACATCTGGTCCAGGAGCGGCGGCAGGCCGATGTAGAGGAGAGCGTTGGCAAAGAAAGGGAGGAAGACAACGAGAAGGCGGAGCCAGGGGGAGGTCACCGTCGAGTCACTGAAAGGTCCAGGCGCGCAGTGGCGCGCTGTAAAGCGCCCATGGCACGATCCACGTCCACGTCCGTGTCCCGAGCCGTAGCGTCCAACCGTTCCTTGGCTCGTTTCAGCGCAGCCTCAGCCCGGCCCCTGTCCACATCTTCAGGGGTCTCGCAGGTCTCTGTGGTAACCCGTACCTCATCCCCGAGGACTTCAAAAAAGCCCCGGTTCACAGCGAGTTTGTGTGTAATACTGCCTGTTGTGTAGCTGAGGATTCCGACCTCCAGGGTGCTCATGAGCGGGAGGTGCCCCGGCAGGATCCCGACCTCTCCCTTTCCGCCAGGAAGGGTAACCTCATCCACCTCGCAGGTGACCTTCTGGCCCTCCGGCGTTACGACGATTAGCTTCACAGCGAGTACCCCCTGGGGTTCTTAACGACACATCGCGGCAATCCTATCATCAACGTCTGTCGTTTCAACTCTTTCCTGTATGGAGGCATCCGCGCTGTAGAGGTTTCCGACCCCAGGCCCGATCCCA
>CAYOTU010000265.1:0-5473 GCA_964406905.1 uncultured Myxococcales bacterium
CCCGGTCAGGGCTGCCTCACACCGCAGCCGGCAACGAACCCTGAGGTCCATCCCCATCAGTGTACCTCGAAGTGGCCGATGCGGTACCGGTCGTGGCCGTCGTGGTTGACCCGTTTCCGGTCCCAGTCGATGACCTTCAGCCGCTTCCCTCCGCCGGGGAGGTAGAAGCCCATCCATATGTTCTGGCGGCCGCTCGGCGTGCCCAGGGGAACATCTGTTTCGAAGTGGTCCACCACGATGTCTCCCTCCATCCAGTGGCTGGTCTTCCAGCAGCCGACGCACTCCTTGACCTCGGGATCCGAACTCCGGTTGAGGGGCCAGTGGTCGCCGTTGATCCGGTTCCCCGATCCCTCCGCGTCGATGTGCATGAAGATCTTGTAGCTGCGCCGGACAGGGCCGGTACACTCGAAGTACATGTCGAGGACCAGCTTCTCTCCCCGCGCATAGGTCCCGGAGGAGATCTTGTAGCCCAGGAGCCTTACCTTGCCGTCCATATCCACCCAGACGCGGTTGACGTCGTCGAGTGCGTCGAAGGCCGCCCGGGTGATCGTCGCCTTGGCGAAGGGGTTCTCGTTTCCTTCTTCGTCGGCCAGATGGTCCGCGGCGAGGACGAAGTTCAAGTTGTCCCCCTCGATCACCGGGATATGGGGCGGCGCGATCTTGGCCGCGTCGGGGATTCCCGCCTTGACCATCTGATCCCGTTTTTTCTTTCGGAATTTGTAGTTTGTCTCGCTGAATCCCTTCTGTCCCAGAACCACGTAGGTACGGCCGGGCTCCATGGCGGTGGCCATGTGGTCCGGCGAATCCGGGTGATCGATACGGTAGAGGCCCCGCTGGCTGTGCCCCGGCTCTACCCGTGTCGTCCCGGTCAGGCGGAGGGAGGTCGCGTCGTTACCGCGGATCTCCACGGCCTGACCCCGCCAGTCGTAGAGCAGATGTCCCGCCCATTGGTCCGGCTCCCAGGCCCGGGTCTCATCCTCCAGGAGCGCGCGGTCACGGTCCTTGGAGACCTCGGTGGCCAGGCCAGCGTCCGCTGCGTAGTCCCGCTGACCGTTGCCATCCGCGTCGTTCGCTTCGGACCATGCCCGCACCAGCACGTACTCCGGCCCCGGATGGCTGCTGGAGCGTTTTACCTTGAAGACCCGATCCTGCACCAGGGTCAGCGCGTCCAGGAGGTCGTTCTGATTGCTCAAGGCTGGCAGGGGCGCCGTGTAGAAGTTTTTGTCCTCTCCGCTGCTGCTCGCTACCTGGTATTTGAAGATGTTGTCGCCCGGTTCCTCTCGGCCTTCCGCGGCCAAGTAGGTCTCCATGATGTGCTTCTGGGAGACCGAGCGGGCAAAGCCCGGGAGGATCTGCGTGGCGAAGATTCCTGCGTAGAGAATGGTCAGGCACAGCATTCCGATGCGGTAGACAGCGGGGCGCTCCAGGATCTCGATCCAGGTCACCGGGCTGAGGGCTTTGGCCAGCACGGGGGCTCGTCGCATCACGATCCCGCGCCAGAGCCATCCCATCATGACGTTGCCGGCCAGCAGCAGGGCCGCCAGGTAGAGGAGGCGGGTGGTGCGGCTGCCGATGAAGAGGTAGGTACGCAGGGGCGGATCCGCCTCAGGGTAGACGATGGCCCCTACTTCATTCCAGCCCCCCAGGAGAGGGACGAGGATCGAGAGGCCTAGCCAGATGGCCAGGGCCCAGGCCACGCCGTGGAGGATACGGGGTGCGCGCAGCAACCAGGGCACCATGGCCGCGGCCCAGGCCGCGACGCCCAGGCCCAGCAGGAGGGGCGCGTCCCAATAGGTCCCGTCCGTTGCAGCCTGGACACGTCCACCGAGACTCAGCAGCAGGAGCGCGGTCCCCGCCGCGGCGGCCTGGAAGACAGCGCCCTCTGGGAGGCGACTGCATAGCAGAAGCGCGGCTGCAGGCAGTGCAAAAGCCAGGACCACGGCAGCGTCGGGGAAGCCGCCGCCCATGAGGATTGGCGCCGCTGTTCCGGGTGCGAAGGTGAAGGTTGTCAGGAGGTTGATAAGGGCCCAGGCGAGGAGGCCGATTCCCGGGATGAGCCAGAGCCACGCTGGCTGTATAGCGTTTCGCAGGGAAGCAGACAGCGCGACCGCCAGTCGGACAGGGATCCGCAGGGGACGGAGACCGAGCCCGGACCGCAGCCAGGCCCCAATCCGGGTGTAGCGCAGCAGGGCAGCGACGCCGATAGTAGCGATGAGCAGTGCGAGGAACACGTGGTCCAGGCGGTAGCGGAGCAGGTGGTTCGGCAGATCCAGGAGCTGCGGCGCTACTTTGCCCGCTGCTTTCTTGGGTGTCTGTCCCCCGAACCGCGACACGAGGGTGGCCAGGGTCTTGATTCCAAAGACTGCGGCCAGGATCCACGCGGTTATCCACGCGGGGGTCGGTCGCCGGAAGAAGGCCAGGATCGCCCGGACCGCGGCCGAGATTCGTGCGTGGTACAGGAAGGCCAGCAGGATCGTAGCCAAGAGCAGGAGCTTGGCGTTGGTCCCTAGGAGGGAGCCCCCCTCGGCACCGGCAGCGGTCTGGGAGGACATGAGCGGATCTACCGTGAGCCAGTTGATCGCGGGCTCCTGGGATTTGAGCAGGCCCTGGAGCACCACCGCGGCCAACCCAACGACTCCCACAGCGACGAAGCCGTCTGCCTTGGACCGCTCGTTGTTCGCGTCCCGCAGCCAGAACAGGGCCACCGCCGGGCCCAGCGCGACGATAGCGGGGAAGACCAGATGCCTGAAGTCGGTCATGCCCGCGGAGTGCGCCACAAAGGGGACCGCAAACCAGAGGAAGACCAGGCCGCTCAGGCGCCGTTCTTCGACATTAGCGGGATCGTCGTAGCGGAGGCGCATGGCCAACGCGCCGAACGCAAAGGGCAGGAGGATCGTCCAGGGGAACGCGCCGAAGCCCACCTGGCGAAGGAAGAAGTCAAACCAGGACGCGTGTCGGGTCGGCCCCCCGTTGAAGGGGTGGTTCATGAACTTGAAGTGCGCGAAAAAGGTCCAGTCCGTCGGCACCAGCACAAGCAGGATCAACGCGACAAAGGCCACGGTCAGCGTCCCCAGGGGGACCAGCGTCGCGCGACGCAAATCCCACAGCACGGCGACGTAGCCGGCGAGCACCATCCAGAGCACGCCAAGGCCGAAGAGGCCCTTGGCCAGGAAGAGCAGCGCGGCCGAGGCAAACAGCGTGAGGAGCCAGGGGATCCGGAGGCCCTCCTTGACCAGGAGTGCGAAGGACAGCACCCCGCCTGCAAGAAAGAAGGTGTAGGAGATCTCGCCGGCCATGTTCTTGGCTTGGCCCAGGAACATGGGCGTGGTCATGGCCACAGCGACGGAGAAGAACGCGACCCGCACTCCAGCCAGACGCCAGAGACTCAGTCCCAGGATCACCAGGGTCAGGAGGCCAAGCAAGACGCCGGGCAGGCGGGAGCTGGTCTCGGAGAAGCCGAAGATTCGGTAGGACAGGCCCGTGAGCCAAGCGTCCAGGGGCGGCACAGCGAAGGTGCCGAAGCCCGCTGTCTTGCCCTTCTTTTCCTTCGGGCCCAGCGCGGTGCGGCAGGTGAGGCGGGACCATTGGATTCCGTCCAGCCATCCGATCAACATTCCAGGATCGTCGGCCTCGTCCAGTGCGAGGCAGGGCACCAGGAGTTGGAAGGGGTAGGTGCCGCCGTACTTCTCCACCAGTGCGGCCTTGTCCGCGTCTTCGGGGAGCAGGGGATAGTCCTTGGCCAGCAGGTCGAACGCGTTGCCCACCTGCCCGGCCTCGAGGCCGGTGAAGAGGTCGTCGCACGCACTCCGGTCAGCCGCGACGAGGACGACCTCCACCCCGGAGTGGGCAGCGAGGAGCGCGTCAATGAACGCGGCGCCCTGTTCCGGACCGCTGGCGAGCGCGCTCTCGTGGACGAGCACCGCGTGGTAGCTTCCGCCATCCAGGGCCTTGGTCGCCCGGGGCAGGACGCCGCTCCTGGTCGGTGGCTTCGGCGTCTTCGCCTTTGTCTTTGCCTTGTTCTTGGCGTTGGGGCGCGGCGAGGCCGGGGCTCCCGGGACCTCTTCAACGAAGAAGCGCTCCCCGGCCGTGGTGCGGAGATTCTCCGCAAGGCCCGCTCCCTCCTCTACCACGAGGAGCTTGGTCCGTCCGGCCATCTCCCGGGCCAGGTGGGCTCTATCCATCTCCCAGGGGTCCCATATCCCGGTCCCGATGCCGGGACTGAGAAGGGCCGCGCCGACCAGGAACAGGGCCACAAGGCCGGGCTTGTAAAGGTCCCGTTTCACGAGTGTGTCCTCCGACGTCTGTCGCGGCCGCCTAGGTTATGGAAAGTCCCCGGTCGGTTCAAGAAGAAAACCCGCGCGCGAATGGAATTGCGGTACTCAGTCCTATCGATATACTATGGAAAGCGGTTGATCACTGTCGCCATGCAGGAGTCGTGATGAAGACGAGAGTCATTTGTATTCTGGCGGTCCTTTCGTTGGTCCTCTCCACCGGTTGCTCTTCTAGCGTACCCGGTGAACCCACCCCAGGCCCCGACACCACTGATGTGGATCCCGGCGATGTCCCGGATGGTGGAGCCGGCGGAGACGTGGAGATCCACACCGGCGAGGTGGACGCGCAGCCGGACGAGGTCGAACCGTGTGAGGACAAGTGCGAGCTGGGCCAGATCCTCTGCACTACAGACACCCGCTACAAAGAGTGCGACGAGGGCGACGACGGTTGCCTGGACTTTGTGGGCGTCACGATCTTTTGCGGCGCGAACACCGTCTGCATTTGCACAGCGCTCGATCTGGGCGGCGAGGACGACTGGTGCGATCCAGGCAATGATGACCCCTGCGTCTGCGTCCCCGACTGTGTGGGCAAGGACTGCGGTCCCGACGGCTGCGAGGGAAACTGCGGGACCTGCGCGGTGGACTACGAATGCAACATGGAAGACGGGACCTGCTTCTTTGTGGGCGAGCAGACATGCGATGAGTGCGTCGATGGTTGTGGCGTTGATGCGTCGGGCCCGAACTGCTGCCTCGAGGGCGAGCAGATGTGCAACGGGCTCAAGATCATCGACTGCGCGGACGCATATCCCAACGATCCGGCCTGCGACTGCTGGAAGTGGCTGGACGTTGAGGGCGAGGACTGCGAGGATCCGCTCCAGGTTTGCCAGGACCTCCCCAATGGCCTGGGCGTGTGCGTCTGCGAGTTCCTCACCTGCGACGGGGGCTGCTGCTCGGGGCCGGAGTTTACCACCTGCGATGCGCAGGGGGAGTGTTGCATCCCGTACGACTGCGTGGCCATTGGCAAGCAGTGCGGGGACGACGGCTGCGGCGGGAGCTGCGGCGAATGTCCCCAGGGGACCTACTGCGACCTGGGCACCCAGCTTTGCCTGTCGGTTATTGTTTGCCAGCCTGAGTGCATCACGGCCGGTGAGACAGCGTGTGACGGGTCGTTCGCTGTCAAGACCTGCGTCGATGTCGGGACA
>CAYOTU010000266.1:0-5472 GCA_964406905.1 uncultured Myxococcales bacterium
GTGCCCTCCAGCCAGTCCGCGTTCTCGAGCTGGGAGGCGAGCCAGTTCGAGCTGGACGATGTCCTGGAGCCCTTCTACATGGAGCGCAGTGATCAGATCGTCTCCGACTTGGGCAAGCTCTCGGACGCCGGCGTGTTCACCATGGAGAACATCGACGAGTACTTTGAGAAGAACATGGCGGACTACTTTGACTTCTGGGGCAACCCCTACCGGGTCAACATCACCGGTGAGGACTACTGGGACATGCAGATCCTGATCGCGTCCGATGGCCCCGATGAGAAAGAGGGCACCTGGGACGATTGGGTTTCGGAGCTCATGATCTGGGACGTGGTCCGCCAACACGGCGGCGGCTGGGGAGATGAGAATTTCAACATGGCTGGCGGCATGGAGGACGGCGCCATGGAGCCCGGCAGGGCCTTGGACGATGAGGAGGCAGAGCCTCCCAACGCGGAGGATCCCTCTGACAAGAGCGGCGACGAGGGCGGCGACAGCAGCGTCAAGGTCCGCTCCTGGTTCCCCGAGACCCTCTTCGTGGAGCCCAGCCTCATCACCGAGGCCGACGGCACCGCGTCGGTGGTCGTGCCCCTGGCCGACTCCATCACCCAGTGGCGGGTCAGCACCATGGCCAACTCAGCGGACGGCAAGCTCGGCAGCGCCGCGGACGGCGTGGTGGTCTTCCAGGACTTCTTCGTGGACATCGACTTCCCGAAGTACCTGACCCGGGGCGACGAGATCGCGTTCCCCATCGCTGTCTACAACTACCTCGAGACCTCCCAGAACGTGGAGATCGAGGTCATCGCCGACGAGTGGTTCGAGATGGCTGGCGGCAACACCATCAACCTGAACCTCGGACCCCAGGAGGTCACCGGCGTGACCTTCCCCGTGACCGTCACCAAGGTCGGCTGGCACGCGCTCACCGTCTACGGCCATGGCTCCCAGATGTCCGATGCAGTACAGCGGATCGTCGAGGTCAAGCCCGACGGCAAGGAGATGCTGTACACTGTGGGCGCTAAGTTCACCGGCTCACCGGAGCCGGGCCAGTCCGTTGAGGACCACGCGGTCGAGACCGTGGTGATCCCCGACAACTCCATCGAGAACTCCGAGTCCCTCGTCGTCCAGATCCACCCCGGGTTCTCCTCACAGGTGGTCGGCGGAATGGACAGCATGCTGCAGCTCCCGGGCGGCTGCTTCGAGCAGACCACGTCGTCCGCGTGGCCAAACGTGCTTGCCATCAACTACATGATCGAGACCGAGACCATCACCCCCGAGATCGAGATGAAGGCCATGGAGTACATCAACGTGGGGTACCAGCGGATCCTCACGTTCGAGTGCGCCTCAGGCGGCTTCAACTGGTGGGAGGGTGACGACCCGGGCAACGCGATCCTGGGCGCAGTAAGTGTAATGATGCTCACGGACACCAAGGATGTCTACGGATCCGTGGATCAGGCGGTCATCGACCGTACAGCGGACTGGCTGGTTTCAGTGCAGAAGTCGGACGGCTCCTGGACCGAGGACAGTCACCTCCACGCGGGGAACGAGAACCTCGGCACGGGCAGCCTGCGGGCCACCTGCTACATCGCCTGGGCTCTCGCCCACGGCGGGT
The DNA here is from genome assembly GCA_964406905.1 of uncultured Myxococcales bacterium. Classification (GTDB taxonomy): domain Bacteria; phylum Myxococcota_A; class UBA9042; order CAIXZC01; family CAIXZC01; genus CAZNWW01. The sequence goes on from CAYOTU010000266.1 coordinate 1,604, forward strand.
ATCCGAACCAGCAGGCGACCGGCTTCATCAACAGCAACATCGGCGCTGAGAGCGACTTCTACACCAAGACCATGTGCGCCAACGCGCTGGCCGTGGCCGGCGGCAACGGGCCGACCCTCCAGGGTCTGCTCTCGGACATCGACGGTGCGAAGATCGTCGAGGACGACATGGTCCGTTGGGCCGCGTCCGGCTCCACCCTGGTAAACTCCGGGGGCAACGCCGCGGACGTCGAGGTCACCAGCCTGGCCGCACTGGCCTTCATCCACTCGGGTGCGTACCCGTCCAACGTCACCGGCGCGGTAAACTGGCTGATCACGACAAAGGACCCGCAGGGCAACTGGGGCTACAACACCCAGGCCACCGTCCTGGCTCTGAAGACCTTTATCGGCGCAGCCACTGCGAACCCAGGCCCCACGGACGCCACGGTGAGCGTGTACCTGAACGGCGACCAGCTCGGCACCATGGACTTCGACGACTTCAACAAGGACGTGGTCTGGCAGGTCGAGTCCTACGCACTTCAGATGGGCGAGAACGTGTTGGAGCTTGACTACCAGGGCTTCGGCAACCTCTCCTACCAGGTCGTAGCCAAGCACCATGTCCCGTGGGAGGACGCTGGGATTCCGCCAGATGGCCCGATCTCCATCGACATCTCCTACGACAAGACCCAGCTCTCTGTGGACGACCAGGTCACAGCGACGGTCACCGTGACAGCGAACAGCGACGTGGTCCAGGGTACGGTCCTCGTGGATCTGGGCCTCCCGCCCGGGTTCCAGTTGGAGACCGACGACCTCGTGACGCAGAAGCAGGAGGACGTGATCTCAGAGTTCGAGGTCACCGGCAAGCAGCTCATCCTATACCTGGATAGCCTCGCTGTCGGCGAGCCGCGGGTCATCAACTACAAGCTGACCGCGCTCTACCCCCTCACCGCGCAGACGGGCGGCTCCCAGGCCTACGCGTACTACAACGCGGAGGTCAAGGACGAGGAGGAGCCCACCGAGTTCGAGGTCAACGACTAGGTCTTTCCCTCTGCCCGGGGGGTGGGGTCGTCCCCCGCGCCCCTCGGGTCTTCATCTCATCTGTGCAGAGCTTTGAGGTCTCAGAGCCCGCCCGCGATTTTCCAGGTCTCGTCCTCCCAGACGAGGTCGAGACGATGGCGGTCTTTCTTTATACTCCAGCCGTCGAGGTCGCCCTCGAAGTAGTGGAACTTCAACTCGTACTCGAGGATCACGTTTGCGGTCTGGCCCATGAGATCGATGCGTTTCACGTCGATTTTGTAGAACACCTCCTTGATGTTCTCCTGGAGCATGGGCAGGACCTTCACGAGGACGGTCTTCAAGCCGTAGTCATCGCTGCTGTGGCCCGTGGTCCCCGCGTTCTCGAAGTACTGGGTCGAGATTATCTGCGCGAGGATGTCCACGTTTTTCTGCTCCACCCCGACGCGATAGGCCTCTACCAGGGCCAGGATCGACCGGTTGGTGGGGTTATCCTTGATCTTCGTGTTGTCGATGTACTGGGGGCCGCAGGAAACGACCACCAGGGCGAGCACGACCACCAGGGCAGCGCGGATGTTGTTCATAGAGTCCTCCCGCAGACGCCGGTTTGTAGCGCCCGACATTCCAACACAATGTAGCCCGGCACCATTCCGCGTCAACTTCCACGATTCCTAGAACGTAATTTCTACTCCGAGACCGACCTGGAAGTCGTCGATGGAGTCGTACTCCCCGTAACGCTGGCTGGCCTCGTCCTTCACCAGCTCCCAGTGCAGAGAGTACACAGCGAACGCGTACATGAACTGGACGAAGCGGTACCGCGCCTCGGCGACGAACCACGCGCCGTCACGCTCGAAGATCTCCACGAAGCGATTAAAGTTCCGCTTGGTGTAGTACGCGGCCAGCTTGACATCCGCGATGTAGGGGAAGTCCGCCCGGATCATCACGTTGGAGTTGTTCCGCCCCGTGTAGTCCTCGTAGAGCCCGCCGATGCCGATGACCCCGAAGAGGGCAGCGTAGAGCTCCCCGAAGAAGCCGTGGCGGAATTCGTGGCCTTCGCCTTCGACCCAGTGCCGCCAGAGCGCGTAGTCGTAGGTTCCCGCACCTGAATGGGCGAAGGTCTCGGTCCGCTGGAAGTCGTAGAAGCTGTTGAAGTAGCTCGGCGCATAGCGTTTTGTGAGGGCTCGGTACTCGAAGCGCATCTCAAACCAGGTCTTCTCCGCAGGCCGCACGGTCATCATCACGCCCGGGTGCCAGCCGAAGCCCTTCCCCGCCAGGAAGTTGAAGTCCATGTAAGGGGTAAGGTCGAATTTCTCCGTTTTGACCACGGTCCAGCCGACGTCCAAGCCCCAGAGTGCGGCGAAGGCCCGTTCGTAGAGGAGGTTCCCAAACTTGTCCATACGGGGGACTCCGTCGTCTGTTGTGCGCAGCCGCCAGGGGGCCTGGACGTCGCTGGCAAAGGTGAAGCCCACCTCCACGCGGTCGAAGATCTCCCCCTTGCCGTGGTCCCACAGGGTCATGGGGCGGACGAAGCCCCTCAGAGCCACAAGCTCGGGGGAGAGGATGTTGTTGGTCAGCAGCTCGCCGCCGGCCTCCCGGAAGTTGAGGCTGGTGTCGAAACCCAACGCAAAATGATTGAAGTCCAGGTTGTTGTAGTAGCGATGCACGATGGTCCCGTGGCCCATGCTCGCTGCCACCAGCTCTCCCACCCGCAGGTAAAAGATGTCCTCTGGCTCCCCGTACTGGAAGAAGCGCAGGATCCGGAACCACTCCTGCCACTCGTCCCAGTCCTCTTTGCGGATCACGTCCTTGTTCTCGGGCTTGCGGTCCCAGACCCGGAATCGCAGGGGTGCGTGCACGCCGAACTTGATTTTCCCAAAACCAAAGGTGGATCCGACCGACAGGTTGATGAACAGATCCTCGTCGATCATGCCGGCGCCGATTCTGCCGCCGACAGCGGTCTGGAATTCAGGCGTCATGGGCGGGGGTGCGGCCGGTGCACCCTGGTCCTGGGCGCGGGCCGGCGCAGCTAGTGTCAGCAGCAGGACGAAGTAGAGGCTTTTCTTCATCTGGTTCTCCTCTCGCTGAAGATTGGAGTATACTGGGAGTACCCCGGAGGCGCCATGGACATCAGCATCTACGAAGAGTACCCATCTATTAACGGTGAGTCCCTTCATGCGGGTCGCACGGCGTACCTGGTACGCTGCGCCGGCTGCAACCTGCGCTGCCCCTTCTGTGATACCCCGGCAGCGTGGGAGGCGGGAACGATACATTCGGTGGATGACGTCGTGGCCCGGGTCCTGACGTCGGGTATGGACCACCTCCTCCTGACGGGGGGAGAGCCCTTGCTTCAACCTGACGCTGCGGCAGACCTGGCCACACAGGTCCTGGCCGCTGGCATGGACGTAGTCGTTGAGACAAACGGCACCAGGCCACTGGACATGTTGCCCCCCGCTGTTTACCGGGTGGTGGACCTCAAGATTCCCGGCGCCACCCCGGTCGAGTCCTTCTTCTTGGCGAACTTGGGCATCATGCAGCCCCACGACCAACTCAAGATCGTGCTCATTGGCCGGACGGACTACGACTGGGCCCTGTCCTGGCTCCGGGATCACCCCCTGCCCGTCCCCGACGACCACGTCCTCCTCTCCCCGGCCTCATCCATCCTCGCCCCGGCGGAGCTGGCAGCATGGATCCAGGCGGATCGATTGCCATATCGCCTGCATCTTCAGATCCACAAGATTATCTGGGGAGACCGCAGCGGAATTTGATCGAGTCGAGGTCTTGCACACGTGGCCTCCCTCGATTACCTTACCCGACGTAATGGAGGCTGGCCGCGGAAAGGGAGCCCATGACTGAACAGAAGAAGCAGGAAACAGAGCT
>CAYOTU010000267.1:0-5457 GCA_964406905.1 uncultured Myxococcales bacterium
CTGGTTCATCGGTTGGCCATGTGGCAATATTATACCAAACGGGTGGAAAAAAAAGAGTTGTTGGTGCTGTGTATTACCACTAGATGCCTAGATGCTGTTAGATTGAGATCCGTCAGTCCGTCAGGGTCTGACCCCAACGATTAACGTTTTGTCTCCCCCACACCAGATGCTATCTTCCGCATTGCGGGCCAAAGCGTTGGCACTACAATGGGCACATGAAAAACCTCGACTCCCTCCCCAAGGTAGAACTCCACCGGCATCTTGAGGGCGCGCTGCCGTTGGCGCTCCAGGCGACCCTTCTTGCGAACATGGGCGAGCCCGTGGCAGGTGGAGTGGCTGCACTCCGAGGGCGGACCTGCGTCGTCCGGCCCATGCGTTCCCTCAACGAAGTCCTCGCCTGCTTCGACCTCTTCGGACGCATGTTGGCGACTCTGGAGGCTATCGATCAAGGCACCCGCGCGGCCGTCGCACAAGCTGCTGCTGAGGGCCTGGTGTACCTCGAGCTGCGCTTCAGCCCCGGCTTCATCCGTAAGTGGTGCCCAGCGGGGGACGTAGAGATCATCCGGTGCGTCGCCACGGCTGCGGCCGAGGAATCGGCCCTGCATGACATTCACGTGGCGCTCCTCGTGATCGCCACCCGAGAGCTGGGACCGGAGCCCTGCGAGGCCGCGTTCCAGGCTGCTGCGGCGCTTCAGAGCGCCGGCGTGGTCGGCGTGGACCTGGCCGGAGACGAGGATCGGTTCCCGCTCTCGACCTTCGCGCGGCCACTGGCCCTGGCTCGGGAGGCAGGCCTCTCCATCACGATTCACGCCGGAGAGACCGGGAACCCGGGCGCTGTCCGCGAGGCTGTCGAGGATCTCGGCGCTGCGCGGATAGGACACGGGATAGCCGCGGTGGAGGACCCTTCGGTGGCCGCGCTCCTTCGGGAGCGGAGCGTGCCCCTCGAGATCTCGATCACGAGCAACTGGATCGTCGGCGCGGTCCCCAGCCGGGAGGCCCACCCGATCCGACGCCTGCGGGATCTCGGGGTCCCGGTGACGGTCAACACCGACGATCCGGCCCTCTTCGACGTAACCCTCGTGGACGAGCTGGCCCTGGCGGCCCGCCTGCTCGATCTCGACCTGGACGGGCTCCTGCAGCTCCAACTCGACTCCTTGAGCGCGGGCTTCGCTCCGGTCGCGGTCAGGGACAAGGCCCGAGCCGTCATGATGGCCTGGGACGCGCAGGGTTAGAGAAACACGTTGGGAGTCCGTCCCCACGATCTCATCGCCCTGGCCTTAGCCCGAGAGAAGATGTACGCTTGTAACATGAGGCGATGCTGGTCGGTTGAGGAGAAGTGAATATGAGGGCCATGGACCGAATCACGTTTGATTCCACAGTAATGGGGGGGAAGCCTTGTATTCGCGGGTTGCGGGTCACCCTCGGAACGATCGTTGGTCTTGTGGCGGCCGGTCGAACGCACGACGAGATCCTGGACCTCTATCCCTATCTCGAATCTGAGGATATCGACCAAGCCCTCGCCTACGCAGCCTGGCGGGTAGAGGAGATTGAGGTACCTGTAGCGACGGCATGAAGATCCTGCTTGACATGAACCTGTCTCCGTCATGGATACGTGTTTTGCGCGATAGCGGATATAGTACGACGCACTGGTCGGACATCGGTGCCCCCAACGCCCCCGATACGGAGCTCCTCTCGTGGGCCAAGACCAACGGGTACGTCCTTTTTACCCACGACCTCGATTTTGGCTGCATTCTGGCGGCAACCCAGGCCGACTTTCCGAGCGTCGTCCAACTCCGGACCCAAGACATCACGCCAGCGCATGCAAGCCCACTTCTGCTCAGTGTTCTTCGAGAATGCGCGAAGCAGCTCGAGGAGGGGTGCCTGGTTTCCGTCGACGAAGATAGGTTGCGAGCACGGCTCCTTCCGCTCAGGAAGGCATGAACGAGAGTGTTCGAACTGCATCGGCCCTGGAAAGGGCCTCCCACAGAACCGAATCGGGCCTGAAGGCCCTCCCACAGGTCGCATAGCCTGGAGCGATTGGTTGGAATGAGTAGCAATCGTTCCGACTTGGCGATCCCACTGCTCCCGGAGCCATCCACAATTGACACACCACAGGGTGTATGCTAGCAACGCTCCGTTGCTACGGAGTGTCGCCATGCCCGAACACATTATCATAGCAGATCCCAGCCGCACGGTGCGGACCCTGGTGAAGCTGGCCTTTCCTGAGCGCGCTGATGCGGTCAGCGAGGTCACTGATCCCGACGGCCTCATCGAGGCCCTGGCCGCGTCTGCGGAGACCCTCCTGGTCGTGGACGATGCCTGGGCAACCAGGCCCGCGCTTGTGGAGCGCCTCTCCGGTGCCATAGCCGGGGTCGTGGTCCTTGGACCAGCGACACATGGCGGGCTTCCCTGGCACGAGGTCCTGGGCCTCGACCCGGCCAGCGTCGTCGCAGTTCCGAAGCCCGTGAGCCGCAGGTCTGTGCGTGAAGCAGCGGACCGTCTTTTCGGGGCCGCGGACGCTGGTGCGTCGGTTACGGCCAGGGATCTTCGAGCCCTGGTGGCTGAGGAGGTGGCGAAGGCCATCGGCGACGAGGTCAAGGGCGTGATATGGCGCATCGTACCGGAGATGGCGGAGCGGTTGATCAAGGAAGAGTTAGAGCGATTGCTTGAGGAAGATGAGGAGGGTGATCAGTGAGCCGGGAGCTGGACAAGACCTACGCACACGGTGACGTCGAGGCTGAGTGGTACGAGCGCTGGGAGTCCGCGGGCCTCTTCCGGGCCGAGGACGAGAGCGACAAGCCGCCCTTCTGCTTGGTGATTCCGCCTCCCAACGTCACGGGCGTCCTCCATGTCGGCCATGCGCTGACATATTCCATCCAGGACACGATCATCCGCTGGAAGCGGATGGCCGGATACAACACCCTCTGGCTGCCAGGGACCGACCACGCGGGCATCGCTACCCAGATGCTTGTTTCGCGGCATCTGGAGAAGGAGGAGGGGCTCTCTCGTCACGATCTAGGTCGGGAGGCCTTCGTAGAGCGGATCTGGGAGTGGAAGCACGACCTGCACGCGCGTATCACCAAGCAATCGCGACGCCTCGGTATCTCCGTGGACTGGGAGCGGGAGCGATTCACCATGGATGAGGGCCTGTCCAAGGCCGTCCGGGAGGCCTTCGTGACCCTGTACGAGGAGGGCCTCCTCTACCGGGCCCAGCGTATGGTCAACTGGTCCCCGGGGATCCACACGGTCCTCTCGGATCTGGAAGTGGACCACAAGGAGATCCCTGGGCATTTCTGGCACATCGCATACCCCGTCGTCGGGGACGAGTCCCGGCGTATCGTCGTGGCGACCACCCGGCCCGAGACCATGCTCGGAGACACAGCGATCGCTGTCCATCCGGACGACGAGCGCTACGCGGACCTGATCGGTGAGCAGGTCAACCTGCCCCTCACCGGGCGGACGATCCCCGTGATAGCGGATGAAATCCTGGCGGACCCGAAGAAGGGCACCGGCGCGGTGAAAGTGACACCCGCGCACGACCCCAACGATTTCGAATGCGGCAAGCGAAACGATCTGGACCTCATCGATATCTTCGACGATGACGCCCGGCTTACCGACGTGGTCCCTGAGAAGTACCGGGGACTCGATCGGTTTGAGGCCCGGGGTCTGGTCGTGAAGGATCTGGAGGCAGCGGGAGTCCTCGTGAAGATCGAGGAGATGACCCACTCGGTGGGCCATTGCCAGCGCAGCGGCGTGATGGTGGAGCCCAGGGTATCGTGGCAGTGGTTCGTGAAGATGGGCCCGCCCGAGGACACAACGAGCATAGCGGGGGCCGCAATCCAGGCGGTGAAGGACGGGAAGATTCGCTTCATCCCGGAGCGCTGGACAGCGGAGTACTACCGCTGGCTCAATGACATCCGGGACTGGTGTGTGTCCCGCCAGCTCTGGTGGGGCCACCGGATTCCAGCGTGGTACTGCGACGCGTGCGGTGAGATTACCGTGGCCCGTGAGGATCCGACGGCCTGCGCCCATTGCGGAAGCAGCGACCTGCGGCAGGACGAGGATGTCCTGGATACCTGGTTCTCGTCGGGCCTCTGGCCCTTCTCGACCCTCGGCTGGCCCGAGGAGACCCCGGCACTCAAGACATTCTACCCGAACGCTATCATGGAGACAGGCTTCGACATCTTGTTCTTCTGGGTGGCCCGGATGATCATGATGGGGATCAAGCTGGCGGGGGACGTGCCGTACAAGGACGTCTACCTCCACGCGATGGTCCGGGACGCGAAGGGCGAGAAGATGTCCAAGACCAAGGGGAACGTCGTAGATCCCCTGGACGTCATCGACAAGCACGGCGCGGACGCACTGCGTTTCACCCTGATCTCCCTGACAGCGCAGGGCCGAGACATCAAGTTGGGCCTGGACCGGGTGGCCGGGAACCGGAACTTCCTCAACAAGATGTGGAACGCTACCCGCTACGTCCTTATGAACGTGGAGAGGTACGAAGGCGCTGTGCCCCGGTTGGCGGATGTGGGCGACCGGCTGCAGATCGAAGACAAGTGGATCCTCGACCGCCTCGAGCGGGCGACTGCAACTGCGACCACAGCCCTGGAGGAATACCGGTTCAACGAGTACGCGCAGAGCTGCTACCGGTTCCTGTGGAACGAGTACTGCGATTGGTACCTGGAGCTGTCAAAGAATACCCTCTACGGAGACGACGAGGATCAGAAGGCGGTGACCCTGGCGGTGCTGGTCCATGTGCTGGAGACGAGCCTGCGGCTCCTGCACCCGGTGATTCCGTTTATTACCGAGGAGCTCTGGCAGAAGCTCCCGAACCGCGACGGAGAATCGATAATGGTCGCGCCGTGGCCCACCGCTGGAGAGCGGGCCTTCGCTAAGGAGGCAAACGACTTCCAGGTGGCCCTGGACAACCTGGCTGCGGTGCGCTCAGTGCGGTCCCAGAACAAGTTGTCCCCCAAGGTGAGGGTCACCGCGACGATGCGTCCCAAGGACGCTGAGACGGCAGCCCTCCTGGGCGTCGCCAGGGGCTTTTTCGAGAGCCTCGCGGGAGTTGAAGACCTGCGCATCGACGCAGCGGCCAAGCGTCCCGAGGCATCAGGTGCGGCAGTGACTCCCACGGCAGAGATTTTCGTTCACCTTGCTGGCCTCGTGGACCTGGCAGCGGAGCGCGCCCGCCTTGCCGGTGCGATGAAGAAGCTGATGGGTGAGATCGCGGGTGTAGAGAAGAAGCTGGCGAACGAGAACTTCCTGGCGCGAGCGCCAGCAGAGGTGATCGAGAACCAGAAGCAGCGGCTAAAGCAGACGCGAGAGCAATTTGAGGGATTGAAGGCTCACCTGGAGTCTATCTCATAAGGTTATAAGGCGGTTCTGTGGGAGGCCCTTCAGGGCCGATATCGGGGCTTCAGCCCCGATTCGTTCTTGTGGGAGGGGCTTCAGCCC
>CAYOTU010000268.1:0-5448 GCA_964406905.1 uncultured Myxococcales bacterium
GTGGGAGACCCGTCGGAACACCTGAAGGAGACCTACGCATGCATCGAGGAAGCCCGCGCTGAACTCGTCGCACTGCACCACATCTTCGATCCGGTCCTTGTCGAAACCGGCCTCCTCCCCCACGCCGCCGCGGCCGAAGTTGCGCTACGTGGCTACCTACGGAAGGACCTGCTCCAACTCCGCCGGGTCGAGACCGGGGACCGATTCGACGACGACCACATGCGCGCCACCCACCTGATAGCGGAGTACATCAAGCGGGATGGCAATGTGAAGATGCGGGTCATCGACGGTGAGCACTTCCCAGTGATCATCGATATTGGCAAAGCCCGGGACGCGGTGGCGAAGCTCCTGACCGAGGTCATGCGCATCAAGGCCGAGGGAGACTATCCAGCCGCCAAGCGCCTCGTGGACACCTACGCTGTCCGCTTTGACCCCGCGCTCCGGGACGAGGTCGTGCGCCGCGCCAGGGAAGCTGGTGTGCCGCAATTCGTAGCCTTCCACATGCCCGGGATCATCGCTGAGCGGGACGCGTCGGGGACGATCGTGGACGTCCGCCTGGACTACACCGAGGACTTCGACGCAATGATGCTACGCTGGGATCTGGAGGGAGCGGCCGCAGCGCGCCAGCAGGAGACCCCGTGAGCACACAACGCCCCAGCATCGCGGACGAAATCGCCAAGAAGCTCATCGGTGAAATCCTGCAAGGGAAGATCGCCGCGGGGGAGAAGCTCCCTCCCGAGCGAGAGTTGGCCGTGCGGTTCAACACGAACCGCAACACCCTCCGGGAGGCCCTCCGCAACTTGATAACCATGAAGCTGATCACCGCGCGCCAGGGCGACGGGCTGCGTGTCCGGGACTTCCGTAAAACCGGAGAATGGACCCTGGTACCCTACTTCATCCAGATGGAGGGGGGCACAGTGGATGAACGGGTCCAACTCCTGGAGGATATCATGCGCCTACGCCGGATTCTGATCGTGGACGTGGTCCGCAGTCTGGCGCAGCAGGGGACCGAGGACAAGATCAGTGAGATCCGCATCCTGGTCAAACGGCACCGGGACTCGAAAGACGATCCGAGAGCCTTGGTGGAGATCGATCTGGAGATCCTCCTCGCCATGGTGGACGCGTCCCGGAGCCTCGCCTACAAGTGGGTCTTCAACACCGTAGTGCAGATGTACCTGGAGATCGTGTTCGCACACCCCGGGTTCTGGTACTTCTCCGACGACTACTGCGACAATTACGACGCTATCCTCGACGCGTGCGAGGCCCGGGACGCGCAGCGCGCTGCGGAGATTATAGGGAAGCACTTCGAGGAGTCGGACAGCACGATCCTCCAGGCAATCTACGCGCTGCGGGAGCTCACGGAGTGACCAACATACGGACCACTGCCCTCTTCAATATCCTCCTCCTGTACATCCTCCTCCCGGCCGCGTGCAGCGCCGGCGGCGACCGTGGTGCCCCAGCGGACGTCGCGCCCGAGGCCGTCGACGTTGAGCCGGACTCCACACCCTGCCCGGCCAACCGCCGGGTCGGCCAGCCCTGCGACACGGACTGCGACTGTGAAGGCGGGATCTGCGCGCTCAACGAGTACGCGCCCTTCCGCTTCTGCACTAAGCCCTGCGGCGCATCCCAGCCCGGCACCCCCTGCGAACCCGAGACGGGCGAGACCGTCTGGACGAGTCTCTGCGTGGAGTTCCCCCTCGGGGAGTTCCTGGTATCCCCCCGGAGGTTCTGCGCTCCCCTCTGCCAGGAAATGGGCGACTGCGCCGCGCTCGGCGCGCCCTGGGAGACCTGTGAGCAGCCCCACTGGAAGGGCAACCCCCTCTACGCGTCGCTCCCGGACAATGTCTGCATCAGCCCCTCAGCCCAGGGCCACGAGCCTGTCGATCCCGAGACCTGCGACGGCTGGCAGCTCCTCTACTCAACCTCTCCCGGCGAGGTCGCCGCGTGCGAGCAGTACTGCCAGTTCCTGGACTCCTGCAAGCTCACCGACCCCCTGACCTTTGTGAAGGACTGCTGCGCGTTCCACTGCATGAACGCAGTGGTCCCTGCCAGCGACGTCATCGAGGACATCTTCAAAGAGGTCCGCTGCTATACGGACTGGTTCGAGTCCCTCTACGGCACCGCGCTGGTCTGCACCAAACCCCTCGACGAATGCGGCGCTGATCCAATAGTCTACTGATTCTGATCAACGGCTGATCATAACGGTGTTGGTGGTGATCCAATGGATACATTGATCAAACGGACCGTCCGGATTCTCAAGGACAACGACCGTGGGACCCATACGGTCCCTCCGCCCCTGCTGTATCCGCACCAGTGAGCCTGGGACTTAGAGGGTGTTCCCATATTAACTCCGTAGCGAGGGCAATCGGATCGATATTTAGTGGCAAGTCGAAGGGTTACGAGCCGGTCGAAGTCGGGCTGGTGGCCCGTCGAGGTCGGCTCGTGCCCTGAGGCGAAGTCAATGATGTCGAGACGTTGGCCGCAGTAGGAGGATCATATGGGAACACCCTCTTAGCGTCTGACCATAACTAAACAGTGCATTCAGTCGCCGCTGCATCCGCTCTCGCGGCGTTGAGCAACCTCAACGTACTGGCAGTACGCCTGCGGCTGCGCGCCTTCCGAGAGCAGCACATCAGCGCCCTCGGTGCGATCTGTTTATTTTGCGGCGGACCCTAACCATCGGCAGGTCCATGACCTCGTGGGTAGAGTTGAGGATTGTGGCGGGAGAAACGGCCCGAGACAGCAAGAACATCGGCGGCTGTAGCCGGTGGGTGGTGAGAAAGGCGGGCTAGAAGTAGAGAGTGGCACCGGCCATGAACTGGGTACCGATGTTCCACTGGTCGCTTGTGTCCAAGGTCTGGAGGCCGGAGCAGTAGCTGCCGCCGTGGCTCTGGATGCACTCCCGCTCGATTGAGGATTGGGTGCCCAGGTTCTTGTAGAGACCCAGGAACCGAAGGTCAGCGGTCAGGCCGAACCAATCGGTGAGTCTGAGCTCCAAGCCGCCGCCCACCTGGCCCGCGAACTGGACGGTGTCGTAGCGGAAACCTGTGTCGTACTCGAGCTTGGTGAAGAGCGCGCCAACCCCGGCCAGGATGTGCGGCCGGAAACGGCTGTCAGGGAAGAACTGGTAGTATGCGCTGAGCATCAGCGGGACCGTAGTCTGGACCACCTCGCCGCCGTCGCCTTGCATCCAGTCCAGGCCGAACTCCAGGCCCCAGTGCTCAGAGACCTTGCCACGGAACTGAAGGCCAAGGCCCCACATGGTCGGGTTCTCAACCGCGGCCATGTTGAGCATCTCACCCTGGATCGTGGCGCCCACTGCACGCAGGGACACGCCGAGGAGGTTCTCGTCGTAGGACTCACTGACCACGGTCCGGCGAACGCGACGGTGGACCACGGTCTGTCGGACCGGGACCACGTGGACGGGCCGATGAACCACTACCCTGCGACGGACCACCCTGCGACGGTGTGACGGTACGTAGCGGCGCACCCGATGGGGCGCCATGACCTTCTTCTTTACCATCACCTTCTTCTTTTTTAACAGGATGCGCTTAATCTTCTTGGTCGCTACCTCGCTGGCCACCGCGTCCGTGGTAGCGGCGTTGATGCCGGCGGGGGCCGCCAGAGCTACCACAAGTGTGCAGAGAATTGTAAGCTTCGTTTTCATCTTCCACCCCCTGTTTTGCTTGTCAAGATGGCGTCGGTTTGCCATCATGCCGAGTCCTGACGGGGGGGGTTGGATGCTATTCATGTCTCGTTTATTCGACTGGTTGAGAATCAATCTGGAAGCAGTCGACGAGGAATATATCGACCCGTCACCCAGGAACTCCGGGCACCTGATCGGGGTGGTCTACTTCTCCGCTGCGATCCTGCTGCTGCTCAACTACATCGTCATCAACTACCAGAACCAGCTCGACTTCGCGAACTGGATCGTCGCCCGGGTAGACGACGTCTTCGGGGCTCAGACAGCGGCCGCCTGGTCCCTCCACATCCCCTTGATCATGAAGGGGACATGGAGCTTTGGCTGCGTTTTCTTCTATCTCTTCCTGCCTGCGCTCTACACAAAATTTATCCTGAAGCGCCCGCTTCGGGACCTAGGCATTTCGCCAAAGGGCTTCCTCAAGCACCTGCCGATCTACCTCCTGCTCTTCCTGCCGGTGCTCGCGTCGGTCTACGTGGTATCTTTCCGCCCCGAGTTCCTGAAGACATACCCTTTCTACCACTTCCCCGCGTCCATCGAGCACCTGCTGCTCTGGGAGTTGATGTACGGAATCCAGTTCTTCAGCTTGGAATTCTTCTTCCGTGGCTTCATGCTGGTAGAGTGGCGCGAGCGCATCGGCTGGCGGGCAGTCATGGTGATGATGATCCCCTACTGCATGATCCACTTTCCCAAGCCGGGCCTGGAGGCGATGGGCGCAATCATCGCTGGCTCAGTCCTCGGGATCCTCGCCTTGCGCACCCGCTCGATTTGGGGCGGCGTAGCGATCCACGTTACCGTGGCCTGGACCATGGACTTCATGTCTCTATGGCAGCGGGGTTGGTTCAAGGCACTGGAATGACGAGACTCACTCGGTGAAGGAATAGTCCTCTACCTTGAGGCCCCGCTTCAGCAGGAAATAGCTCACGAAAAGGCGCCACTTCGGTCCGAGCGCGGCGTAGGCCTTGCCCAGGTAAAGATCCGGATTGTCGGGGTAGATCTTGACCAAGTAGTCCCGAAGCGGACCCGGGTTCCAGGTCGGATTGCGCGGCGTATCGTAGTTGATTAACACCGCGTTGGGGTAGAGGTCATCCACCTCGTCGTTCCGCACTGGGTAGACCCGGAAGAAGGAGTGGCGGTGGACCTTGCCGCCCTTGATCACCTGCACCCAGGGGTCGCTGACACCGCCGGGAGTGATGGATACGTTGTATCCGCCGATCTCATCGGCACCAACCTTAGGATCCTCGAAGAAGCCCTTCTGGAACCGTCGGATTCCAAGGATCGGAGTCAAGTCGAAAGTGTTGAAGCCGTCGAACTCATAACCGACAAGGTCCTTGGAGTCCGGGCGGCTGCCCTGAAGAAAGATGCGCGCCAGCGCATCGTTGTCCAGGGTGCAGAATTCAGCATAGCCATAGTGCGGATTGCTCTTCATATCGTCTCCTCCCGGGCCTTAAACCCGCCCCTCGGTCTGGTACCAGCGCAGGGTGCTCTCAAAGGCCATACGCGCGTCAGGATACTTGAACCGGTAGCCGGACCTGTGCAACTTCTCGTTGGCGTAGGACCAGTCTTCCTTCAGATAGGCGATCAACGCGGGCTCGACCGGGGGCTTGACCTTGAGCACGTCCCGGGTCAGGTGGAAGATCCCCCAAAGCACGGGCAGGGCCGCGGTGATGAGCTGCTTGTAGGGGACCGGCGGCAGCTTGAAGAAGGGCTTGCCGAGGATGCGGGCCAGAGCCTGCATGAACTCGACG
>CAYOTU010000269.1:0-5422 GCA_964406905.1 uncultured Myxococcales bacterium
CATCGGGGCGAGTATACCCCCTCGACAGCACAGGCTCCAGCGTCAGAGCCCGTCACGACACCTGTTACCTTCAGGCGCGCCCATGTGCCGGGCCGGAGATCCTCACCACGCGCCCTGGCGCGGAGAAAATTCCCGGTGGTTCCCCGCCACACGCCGGCTCCTCCCCCGGAGCCCTTCGAGGGGCCTTCGATGTAGGTCTCCAACTCCCGGCCGACCATGGCCTCAGCGAAGCGCAATCGCATCTCCTCTCCGAGGGTGCGCACGCGCCGGGTGCGAGCCCGGGCCACGTCGACCGGCACCGGATTCGGCAACCGAACAGCGGGGGTACCCGGCCGAGGCGAGTAGGTGAACGCGTGGAGGTAGGCTAGGTCAAGTCCCGCCACAAAGGCCAGCCCGGCCTCAAAGTCCTCGCCGGTCTCGCCCGGGAACCCGGAGATCAGGTCCACGCCGATGCCGAGTGCGGGCCCCAACGCGTCCCGGGCCGCGGCAACCAGTTTGGCAAAGGCCTCTGTGTCGTAAGGCCGGCCCATGCGCCGCAGGGTTCGATCAGTACCCGACTGGAGTGGCAGGTGCAGATGGGCGCAGAAGGGAGCGCGCACGGCCTCCAGGATTGCGGGTGTGCAGTCCTGGGGTTCCAGGGAGCTGAGTCGATACCTGACCCCGGGCCCGGCTCCGGCCGCGATGGTCCCCATCAGCCCGGCGAGGTCTTCATCAGGCCCCAGGTCTGCACCCCAGCACCCCACGTGGGTCCCGGTGAGGACGATATCCCGCCGTCCCTCGGCCTCGACCAGCCGCACCAGGCGAAGGACCTCATCCCGGGGTACGCTCCGAGGTTGGCCCCGCGCGTCGGGGACGATACAGTAGGTACATCGTTGGTCGCAGCCCTCCTGGACCTTGACATAGCAACGTTGAGCGACCGGCCCCTCAATCCGAGACGCTAGCTCGTCGAGCATCTTCCCCTTCGCACCCTCCTTGTTGTCCGCGGCCGCAGCCACGATCCGCCGAACCGCCTCTTCCCGGTCAGCCGCCAGCACGGTTCGCGAGTCGGCCCAGGCAGCGGCGGTCCCATGCGCTGCGGGCAAACAGCCCACCACCAGCACCCGGGGATCCCGTCCGGCCCTTCGGCCCCGGTACGTCTCCCTGCGTGTGTCCCGATCAGCGGCAGCGGTGACCGTGCATGAGTTCACCACGACCCAGTCCGCATCCTCCCTGTCCTCGGTCACCTCCACGCCACCGGCCCGCAAGGAGCGGGCCATCTCTTCAGAGTCGGCCTTGTTGGTGCGGCAGCCCACGGTACGGATGCAGACCTTCATACGGCACCTTCGATCCAACCGGCCCCTGCCACCTGCTCCCCGTCGTAGAGGACCGCGGCCTGGCCCGGCGTCACAGCGGTCAGGGGCTTCTCAAAGCTGACCCTGAACCCTTGTTCGTCTGCATTCACTATCCGGCAGGGCGCGGCCGGGGATCGGTAACGGATCTTGATCAACAGCGCTGTCCCCGCAGCGGGGATCCCCCCGGAGCCCCAACGCACCCCCTTCGCCACCAGGCCCGCCGCGTCCATGGCCTCCCGGCGGCCAACCACGAGGCGGTCCTCATCTGGCTCCAGGCGCAAAACGTGGAGGGGATGCTGCCAGGGGATTCCCAGGCCCCGGCGCTGCCCCACGGTGAACCTATGAATGCCCCGGTGGCGCCCGATCTCCCGGCCATCCTCCAGGACCACGGGCCCAGGCCGCGGCACCAGGCCGCAGGTCATCTCCAGGAAATCGCCCAGCCGACCGCTCCCAGCGAAGCAGGTCTCCTGGCTCTCCGGAGCGTCCGCAACAGCGAGCTCCACGGCCCCGGCCCGTCGCCGGGTCTCGCCCTTGGTGCCCTCGCCCAGGGGGAACACCATTCGTACCAGGATTTCAGGCGGCACCATGGAGAGAAAGTAGGACTGGTCCTTGGCCAAATCCGCGCCACGCAGCAGAACCGGACCCTCCCGCGTCTTCCGAACACGAACGTAGTGCCCCGTGGCGACGTGCTCAATTCCCAAAGCGTCGGCACGGGCAACGAGCGCGGCCAGCTTCACCGTGGGATTGCAGAGGACGCATGGGTTCGGGGTGCGCCCAGCGCTGTAGGCCGTAGCGACGGGTCCAAGGACCTCCTCCCGGAAGAGCCCTACCAGGTCCAGGACATCCAGGGTGATTCCCAGCCAATCGCTGACGGCCCGGACTTCGCCCTCGCCGTCCTGCTCGGGGGTCATGCGCAGCCAGACGCCCCGCACCTCCCGGCCCTCGTCCCGCAGAATCATCGCGGCCACAGCGCTGTCCACGCCCCCCGAGATCCCCATGATTACTCTGCTCACGGCCTCAGTTCCCAATGTCCACGTCCCGGAGCGGGTGAAGCCCCGAGTGGTTCGCCTCGTATCCCCGCACCCCCGGGCGCGCCAGGACGACCGTCACCGAATGATAGATCGGGATCACAGCGGCCTCCTGACAAAGGATCGTCTCGGCCTGTGCAAGGAGGCTGTTGCGTTTGTCGGGATCACCGGTGCGCCTCGCCGCGGCCACGAGGCGGTCGTACCGCGCGGAGCTGAAGCCGCCGATGTTGTTCGCAGCATCCGAGGTAAGTGCCCCGAGGAAATCCATGGGATCCGGCTCCCCTGTCAGGCCGAAGCGCGCCACCTGGAAATCCCCTGTGCGCACGGTCTCCAGGAACGCAGTCCATTCCATGCTCCGAAGGCTGGTGCGGAGACCCAGCGCGCCCTCGAGGTCCTGTTGCACAAAGGTCATGAGACGATTCATGGTCGATGACTGGTTGTAGACCAGCTCTGCCGGGGCCAGGCCCTTCCCTGCTGGATATCCCGCGCCGGCCAGGGCTTCTCGTGCCTCGTCAAGATTCCTCCCCTTGCACTCGGCCGGGGCCCGATACCCCGAGATAGCGGCCACCACCCCGGGGACGATGGACGTCGCGGGCTTCTGACCTGTACCCAGAACCGTGCCCACCAGGAGCTCCCTGTCAAGGGCCTTGCTCAACGCCCGCCGGACTCCTACCTGATCGAAGGGTGCGCGGCGATGGTTGGGAGCCAGGTAGAAAACGCTGGCAGCGGCCGCTATGCGCACAACGTCGGGTCGCTCCCGCCGTAGATTCGGGACCCGGTCCAGGGGTACCAGCCCGTCCACGACGTCGACCTCTCCCGCCTCGAACCAACGCAGGGCCGTGTCTTCGCTGACGGTGAAGCGCAGCTCCACCCTTGCGGGCCCCTCCTCGCTCCCCCGCGTCCGCTCCAGGGTCATTGATACCCCACGACGCCACGCGATGGGACGATAATCTCCGTTGCCCACGAAATGCTCCGGCGAGGCCCACGCGTCTCCGTGGCGCTTCACCACATGCCGTGGCACGGGATACCAGCGCGGATGTGCCATTATATACGGGAGCATAGGCTGCGGTTCTTCAAGTTCGACCTTAAGCGTATACGGGTCAATTACTTCTATCGCGGGCGTGCAATCCGAGCCCGAAGTGCACGCGGCCATCCCCCGGATTATGTGCATCGTCTCCGCGCCCGGGGAGCCGGTCTCTGCCGCGGCGATACGTCTCCATGACCAATCCAGGTCGGCCGCGGTTACGGGCTCGCCGTCGCTCCAGCGGGCCTCGGGATCCAGGTGGAATGTGCACCCCGTCCCCTTGTCATCGCAGGACCAGGAGGTCGCCAGACCCGGCCGCGGCTGCCCGCCGTCAGGCGCGGGCCGAAACAGCCCCGTCAGCAGGTTTACCGTCACCCCGACGTCGTTCCGCCCGACCATATACGCAGGGTCGAGAGCCGTCGGCTCCCTGCAAGCGACCACAAGGGTATCCCGCTCACTCCCCGCTGGGGGTACATAACTATTACGGCTACAGGCTGAGAGAACCAGCAGAAGCAGGATCGGGAGTTTTCGTGCGGTTCTCATATGTAGCGGAACCGCCGGAGCGAGAGTAACAACACAAAAAACAGGAACCCCCACCCCGCGACGGAACTCCCCCCAGCCGCGCAGCCGCTGCTGCGCTCACCGTCGGCCTCCGGCTGCTGCTCAATTCCGGGCCCCCATGGGCAGGCTGCCCCGCGGCACTCGACCTCCCAACTCAAGGCCTCCGGGTGTTCGGACGCGGGAATCCAGGTACCGCCGACCCGCACCTCGACTCCGGTGATCTCCAGGAGCCACGGATGCGCGAAGAACCTGGCCTCGGGCACGACCAGGCGGAAACCTATCTTCTCCGCAGCGCCGGTCCAGCTCTCGTCCGCGTCCCCCACAGGATCGGTCCAGATCTGCACGTCCTTCCCGTCGATGACCAGGGACAGGATAATTCCCGCGCCCCCGGTATCTCCAGACCTGTGAAAGCGCACAGCGGTCACCGGCGTAGCGTACTCCCGGTGGACGAGCATCTGCCCCTGGGCCTCCAGGCCCGCCTCGGCCCATCCCGGCTGAGCCTGGAAGAGAATCCCGCTCTCATCAGTGCGCCCATCCGAGATCCCCCGGGTGTCATTGTCCGCGGTGGTCCACCAGCCACCTCGATGAAAGGAGACCCCGGTCACCTCGATCCAAGCCTCCCCGGTGGCCGGCTCTGCCGGATCCACAACGAGGGTCGTGGACAGGAACCAGCCGTCCTTCGTCAACTCAAAGGACTCCGGCGTCACCTGAGCGCCCGTGAGGTCCCGTACTACCTCGCCGTTGAGCTTGATCTGGCCCGAGAAAGCCGCGTCCAGATGCCATGACACGAGGCCCCTTATCCGGTCGAAAGCAGGCAGGTCGTGTTCCGGCTCTTGGGGATGAGCCCCCCCGCGCTCGCAGTCACTGCAAGCGGCCTCTCCGACCTGGGTCCGCGCCTCCAGGGTCCCCGTGGCGAACCAGCCGTCCGGGTCGCCGGCCTCCAGCCGCACGGCGAGGCCGTGGTGATCAGGCTCGGGCAGGGTCCCGTCGAGTACCCAGGCCCGGTCCCAGGTAAGCTGCCAAGGATAGAGGCCCGAGGTCCGGCTGTGGAAAACTCGGATATCCTCGATGCGCAGCCCCACATCATCGGGCGCGGCCATATGAGGCATGCTGGAGAATCGGAAACCCAACTCCTGCCCCGGCCACTCCAGGTCCACCCCTGTCTCAAGGAAGGCCGGCCCCATCTGCACCACCAGCACACCGTCCACCAGGAGTTGTCCGGCCAGGCCAGAGATCAAATCCTGGTCCACGTTGAAGGATAACCCGTCGAAGGGCTCAGGGAAGGCGTGGACGCAGGAGACCTCCCCGTGGGTCTCCGCCACGCCGGCGCGGCGCTCGAAGGCCACCCGATCCAGCGCCAGATGCTCCCAGGTGATCCCCGCTGCATCCCAAGAGTAGCTATTCCACCAGGGTCCGGTCCGGGCCTCGATGGCTGTCATCTCCAGGATCCTGTGGACCGGATCCGTGGCAAGGGCGAG
>CAYOTU010000270.1:0-5414 GCA_964406905.1 uncultured Myxococcales bacterium
GAACGTGGTCAGCGTCCCACCAAAGAGGATCCGCAACCGCTGCCGGAACGTCAGGCGCCGCGGGCGCAGCCGCAGGTAGTACGGGTTCACCGGCCCGGTCCGGACCTTCACCTTGCTGGTCTCGGTCTCCATCAGGGCACCTCCATCCAAGTCACAGGGAACGCCCCAGGCTGCCTCGAAGGCGTCTACCTTACGGCGAAGGCCGAAGTTGTACGCCCACCTGGCCGCGCCGGCATGACGCAACAGAGCGGTCCGCTGCCGGTCGTTGGGGTCCAGTTCGGTCTTGTAGGCGCGGTGGATCACTTGGCCGCCTTCTTTTTCTGCCTGCGTGGCCGGTTCCAATATGGAGATCGGCATTTCGGACAAGCAAGCACGGTAGACTTGCGGGGGATCCAGACGTGTCCGCATCGCAGGCACGTCAACTTCTGTGGGATTTTTACTTTCGTCATTTCGTCCTCCACGTCATAACCATAGGGTACGGCGTATCTTTGTCAAGCGGAAAAAGCAAACGGGAAAAAAGATCGACGGGTCGTCGAATTGTCTTGACCTGCCCATCTGCCTGCGGCACGCTGACCCCAGGATGAATGACCGCCCCCATGGGCACAACGAGGAGGAACCATGGCAGATAACGAGAACCCAACTGTCAACGATCTCTTGGCACTTGCCGAGGATTTCAACGAGATCATCAACGCGGTTGCCGATAAGGGCGGCGACCCGATCGGGTCGTTCTTTGTCTCTCCCAGCGGGTGGGGACCGGGATCTGTGACATTCGACTCCTGGGGACCTTTCTGGGACGACGACTGCGACGAGCGCGCCCAGGTGGACCCCAGCGACGAGAGCGACGATCCCGATCTCGTATCCCTCAGCGTGCACATGATCGGGGAGATGGAGCAGCTCGGGGAAGCGGTTCTGGAGTTCGTGAGGCAGGCGCGTCACCCCAAACTCGGCGCCTGCGAGACCTGCATGCACTACGTGAGCGGTACCGGCACCTGGGGGCACTGCCCGAAGAAGGACGAGCGCAGACAGGACGGGGACCGGTGCGAGGACTGGGATGACGGGATCCGAAGCGCCTCAGACGAACAGGGAAAAGAGGAAGCCCCGCATCCACCGTACCCGATCCCTGGGCTACCGCAGTCGATGCTCAAGGGCCGTGCCACCGTCGTCGAGGAGATCCTGGCCATCCGCAAGCGCAACACCATCCCGCCGACCGACACCGAGGTCCGGACCATGATGGACCACTGCGAGCACGTCGCAGAGGAACGGATGGGCGTCGGTGAACAGGCATGCGCCGAGGATCACATGCGGATCTACCGCGCGCTACAGGAATTGCTGGACCTGCGCACTCCCAGCCGCGGAGGTGCCCCATGAATGAACGCCCTCCCATCGTCAGCATCGGGGCCGGAGACCTCAACAGGGTCCATTGCCAGCGGATCGGACGCGAAGACTTCATCTTCCGCCGGTACCCAACCCCCGCCGATCTCAAGCGCGCAGAGAACGATAACAAGCTCGTGGTCACGATCGTCGAAGACCGACTCCCCAGGGTCCGGACCACCGAGGAGACCCGCGCCTTTGTCGATGGCTTCCTTGGTGCCCTTGGCCTTGAGCGATCCGACTACCACGTCCTTGTGTGGGTCCACGGCATGAGCGAGGAGGAGGGCAGAGAACGCTGGGTTGCGGAGGTCCTTCGGCAGCGGTATATCCCGTTCAGCGTCCAGGCAGGGACCATACCAGGCGCAGGACCGATCCCCAACTGTGAGGAGGTGCCCAATGGCTGAGTGGATGATCATCGCTCTCTGGATCTACATGGTCGGGTTCCTCTTGGTTGGGATCGGAGTATCCGCCAAAGGCCATCGGCATGGCGACGGGGACCACGTTATTATGCTCACTACGCTGGAGGTTGCGGGCCTCTGGCCGCTCCTCATCATCGCTCTGGCGTTGTACTGGGCCGGGTGGCTGCTGGCCTCGTTCCTCGATCGCCGTGGCACGGGGACCCCATGAAGACCCCTCCCACCATCCGCGAGGCCCAGTGCCCGCGCTGCAAGCAATGGTCCCCGATCGCCTGGGACGACGCGATCCCCCCAGGCGGCTGGTGGTGGAAGGACTCTGCCGGCTGCCCCGAGTGCGGATACCTCACGGTTTCTAGCACCGATACGCAGGCACGCGGAGCGCAAGAAGTGGAGCATGAACAGGCTGGTTGGCTTCGCTGGGATCTCCAGATAAACCGGGGCAGAAATGCCCCCCTAGATGTAGCGAAGCCCGTGGTAATCCGCCAAGACAATCCACGGGCTCGCAAGGAGTTCTGATGAGAAGAATCACCGTACAAGTGCGCGTTGTCAAGACCTTTTGTGCTATCGGTCTAGAAATTGTTCTGGAGATCGAACCTCCACCACCTCGGGCGGGGGGGTAGAGAACCAATCCCAAGGAGGGAACAAATGTTCAGGAAGCTCAAGATCAACCTCATCCCATTGGCAAGGCGAATCCTCATCCGGGCGTTCAGGAAGGACGGTCTAGAGCCGGGAGGATTCCGGCACGGTTACGTGGCCAACATCGCCTGCGTGATCCACGACAATTCCGAGATCAGCATGGAGCAGTCCTCGGTCATCGCTAACCGGATCATGAAGCACATCTTCGTGTAACTTCCTGCGACGACGACAACCCCTGCACCGACAGGGCCGCGTGGCCCGTAGTCCCCCACCAGCGCCGTTGACTGCGACGATGGCCCCGGATGCTCCCACCCCAAGCTACCAGGCCACACAGCGCCTCCTACCCCCTCACGCATCTGCGTCCCTGGCCCGGGACGTGCAAGCCCGCGCACGTAGCACCGGCTGTCTGCAAATTCAACGTGAAATATTCCAAGGATGATAACCGAGGAGGTCCGCGCTCAGCAGCGGATCATGCTCCCTCTTCGTCCTTCCATTCGGGGTGGGCATGGGTATTGACTTCGGCAAGGCCCTCCTGGGCCAGGGTCGTGTCCCCCGCGTCGTCCTCATGCAGAGCACTCCGCAGCGAGTCGATGACCATCGAGCCCTGCCACACTTGCATCCCGGCCTCTTCGATGTTCTGTGGCACACGCATTGTCTCGAAGAACGCCAGCGCCCTCTGCGCAGCCCGTCGCAATATCTCGATCTGTCGACAACTCCACCTCCTGTGCGCCTCTTCTTTCTTGCCTGGTTCCATATACGTGCCGCACATGAAATAATTGGCGTCGGGAATGGACTGCAATTGTCCAATGCTCTTTTCGTAGACGTTCACGCGCGGTGCCCCGCAGAACGGGCAAGGTTCACGGGCGGCCAGAAGTTCCTCGTCGGTCATCCGGTGCATCAAGCACCTCCCTCCTCGTCCTCGTGCAGGGTGCGCAGTCGCTGCACCTCCGCTGCCGCGTCCCCGCAAGCCTCCTCCGCTGTCTCCAACTCCGCACCCAGCCGATCCACCTCACCCAGCAACAAGTGGGCCTTGCATGGCCTCTCGCCCTTGAACACCAGCGCGCTGATGCGCTGACAGTTGGCCGCGAATCGTTCCTTGAACCCCTTGGGATTATCGCCGCCCTCCCCCTTCGTGGTACCGAAATGTTTGAACCCGCCCTTGCCGGTGATGCAGGCCTTGCCCAGCGCGAACAGCGCGATGTCCCGCTTGAACCCGCCGATGCCGGTGGAGTCGATGTTGCTGCGGATGGTATCGATGACCGCGTGTACGCCGGGCTCGAAGTAGATGCCCTTGAAATTCTTGCGAACGAAGTCCTTGGCCTGGGCGTTGTCAGCCAGCAGCGCAGCGACCTCTTCGTCGGACAGGGTGGTGGAGTCGTTTTCCACGATGGCCCGGGCGATGTGGTTGCAGTACGCCAGCCGATCACTGGCATGCACCCCCAGGCCGTGGGTCTTGTACATGTAGCCGACCACTGAGGAGCCGGAGAAAGCGTCTGCCGCGGTCTGCACGTCGTCCGGCGTGCTCTTCCAGATCCAGTCCGTCAGCTTCTGCTTCGAGCCGATGTAGTCGGTGATGTATTTCGGCCGCTCGTCGCCAGCCTCAGCGGATAGATCCCAAGCGCAAGGAACGCACTCAACTCTGCGTCGGTTTCTAGCAGGAATTGGATCCGGTCTGCGTCGGTGTGGAACAACCGGGCCTCCCAGGCAAGCACGAAGCGTCTTAGGCTCCGCTTTCGCCTTTAAGCTACGGGACGAGAATCTGCGTTGTCAAGCAGTTCTACCGAAAAAAAGTTAGACAGGCCCACACAGGGGGCAGGAGGGGCTTCTACGCAGGGGCTACTGCGTGCCTCGCAGGGGGCGTCAGGAGGAGGGCTCTCGTGCCCCTATGCCCGCATGCGCATCGCAACGGTCACCGCGTCAAGTACGATTGACGCGGGAACGAACACGGACTCCGTCTCGTAGCGCCCGCCATCGGTACAGCAACGA
The DNA here is from genome assembly GCA_964406905.1 of uncultured Myxococcales bacterium. GTDB lineage: Bacteria > Myxococcota_A > UBA9042 > CAIXZC01 > CAIXZC01 > CAZNWW01. The sequence goes on from CAYOTU010000270.1 coordinate 4,410, forward strand.
CCAACTTTGTGATCCCCGTACCAGGCCCTGCCATGAGTGCGGAAAGCCATTCGGAGCAACTGGAACGGCAACAGGAACGCATTGAGCGTATCGGCCTTGTCGAAGACGTAGAGCACGTAATCAGTGGCCTTCGCTTCATCCAGCGTCCACCCTGCGCGCTCCTCCTCTGTGCCTCCGGGGCAAACACTCCATTTTTCAAGAGTCAACTCAGGGTCGGCGCGGTTGGTCCACCACTTGCCGACTCCCTGGGTTCGTCGCTTCACGTCGATGTTGACCGCCGCCCCGCGCCGCAGTGTTGCGACGTAGTCGATCCCTTTGAGATCAAGAGCGGTGGGTGCGGCAACGACGGAGACACAGCCCGGCAGAATCGAAGCTATCGTGTCTGCGTCAGTTTGTCCGGCAATTCCCTTGCTCCACGCCAAGCGTTCATCGAAGTTGTAATCTTTCATAGCTCGTTGCCCCACGATGCCCAGTTCGCCCGCGGGTCTCGGCAGTACATTTCTAACTTGCTCTTGTCCGGAAAGGCGCGGTCGATCCATGCATAGACACTCTCCGGTTTCTTGCTGTGTTGGCCGCGGCGCTCAGAGAAGATGCTCGATGTCCGCTCGCTCTCAGGGGTGGTGCCCGGTTGCCCCTTCACGCCAACGAGCAGGAGCTCATGCTGCCCACGAAACCAATACCCCATGCCGATGATCTGTTTGTCCCAAATGGCGTGAGTGACATACCGGAATCCCCATGCCGCAATGACTGCCAGGGCTTGTTCGAGTTTTGGTGCCGTTGCCCACAGGAACAGAATGGCATTGTCCGTGGTCTTCGGTGCATGGGCGAAGATGTCATCGTCTGCCATGGTCGGATAGTGGTTCTCAATAGCTCTGTTCCTTGCCTGTTGATGGTCATAGCGCCATGGTGGATCTGCCAACACGACTTCGTAGGGTCCGGTGTTCTGCACCGGGGGCGGGGGCGCGGCGAGTTTCGATTCGTGCTCGGCTTTTTTGACGGCCCGCA
>CAYOTU010000271.1:0-5407 GCA_964406905.1 uncultured Myxococcales bacterium
GCCAAGCGGATTTGCGGCGTTTTGAAAGAGGACCTCCGAGAACGGAGAAAGTTCGCAGCCCAGACCTGTTTCCTCCACCGATCAGACATCATCGAACGTCTCTGTACCACAAAGGTCGTGGTACGCCCGCAGATCCCAAAGGCGCCCATCTCGGCCAGTCCATAGGCGGACTTGCGCTTTCGGCCTTGCTCTGGACGACCGACAGCACGAGGTCTCGCCGCCCCCCGCCCTGGCCCATTTCTGGGCCAATCGGACCAATTCTCTCTCTGTCTCTCTGAAATCATGAGGTCGCGTCGACGACGGCCTCGTGTTTGAAGGCCGTCCCGATCCGTAGTGGCAGCGCCAGGTTCGGCTCTTCTAGCCTGCTCCGGGATCTCGCCCGAGTTCGACTTCCGGCAGGATGGGCGGATGTGACTTCGAAATCGCCTCACCCCTCACCCCTCACGTTTCGTCCGGGCCGCGGGTATGCCCGCGGCCCGGCCCCGGAGCGCGGGTCCATGGCCATTGCCTTGTGCTCAGGTCGCCGGACCTTGATCCGGACGACTGCGGGCGTTGCAGTGGGCTCACACAGCGTGCTCCCAAGTTCGCGTTGCGGTTGGACGGCGTGTTGTTGTTGCGCTTGGCCGACCGCATGTTGACCGCTTCGTTGTTGAAGCTGCCGCCGCGTTTCACTCGGTTGGAGCCGTTGCCGACCCGTCTCCGCAGATGTTGGTACTACGGCCAGAGCCGCCTGGCAAGCGCTCTTCGCCATTCCAGGGTGTCCGCGGTGGCGGCGTGGTTCATGCGCGTGGTGACGCTCGATTCCGCTCTCTCGGACGAGATCGTGCCGGAGCGACGCCTCCTCTCCGTTGACTTGATGCGGCGCCCCAGACGGATCAGAGACCGACGGCGCAGCCTGATGCTGCTGCGGTAGACCCGATAACCGCAGAACGAAAGGCCCTCCGTGGCCGGCGCAAGTCGAGTGGCGCTCGGCTTGAGCTTGAGACCAAGCCTCTCGACTTCTTCGCCGATGGCTTCGTGCACCTCCCACAGGCGTCTCTTTGAGCCGCCGAAGACGACGATGTCGTCCATATACCGGACATGGTCCGCGTCGGAGAACGCTCGTCGCAGCATCGCCTCCACCGGGTGGAGCCCCACGTTACCCAGGAACTGGCTGGTGAGCGCGCCGATGCACATGCCGCGGGGAAGGAGGGGTGAGGGGTGAGGGGTGAGGGGTGAGTCGGGCGACGCCTCCTCTACGAGGGCTTGGCCGGGTCGAAAGGACTGGACCTCCTCGGCCGCAAGGATCCTGCCGAAGAGATCAACGAAGGGCTCGGGCGCGCCGAAACCTCGGAGCGTCGCCAACAGGGTCTCGTGTGGGATCGCTCTGAAGTATCCTTCGATGTCGAGGCCCAGGTAATATGGGTAGGTCCGGAGCAAGTCCTGCGCCCGCTCGACGCATCTATGCAGACCCATGCCCCTACGGCAGGCGTATGAATCCGGGTCGAGTTGCGGCTCTATCATCGGCTCCAGCGCCGAAACCAGCGCATGATGAACAACCCGGTCGGCGAAGGGGACGACTGCGACCATTCTGGGCTTCGGATCTCGAATAGGGAACAGCCTGAAGGGGGCGGAGCGCCAGCTCCCGTCGTTCAGGGTTCTCGACAGCGCGCATAGCCGAGGACCGCTCTCCAGCAGGAATGCTGCGGCCTCCGCGTCGCCGCGATGCCCCTTCAAGGCACGCATCATCGCCCGATGCAACGCGGACACCGAGAAAGCGCGCCCGAAGTCGGGGAACACGGGAGCGTTCACGAACGGGCCCATTCTCTGTCTGCTACGTTGTGGCATTCGGCCACCCCTCACCCCTCACCCCTCACCCCTCACCCCTCCGCTTCGACACTTCCTTGATCCATCCACCCAGCATCCGCCCGACTTCGTCGATAGCGATCACCGCCCGTTCATGTGCCCCGTGATCCAGGGCCTTCAGCCGGTGCGCCAGCTCCAGCAGGATCCGCAGGCGGCTGATCCGCAGGTTCGTCTCCTTGAGCAGGTCCAGCTTCCGCCGCCGATACGACGCTTCCGTCAGCAGCAACATAACCTGTATCGCCTCCTCGTCGATCCGATGCACCAAGCTGTGCCGCCACTGCTTCGGCATTCTCCCCGTCGTCTCCATCAACCACGCACTCAGGTCCAGCCACCTGGTCACTATCGGGAGCTGCTTCTCGTCTCGTTGATCGTATTGCCTGTCCATGCAGCACCTCCAGCATTGCTTCGCCGTAGGCCGTCACCTTCTTCTCACCGATACCCTTCACGTCGAGCAGGCCGGCCTTGGTTCTCGGCCTGCGGCGCACCAACTCCAGCAACGCCCGGTCGTTGCAGATCATGTATGGAGCGAGCCCCTCTTCGTGGGCACGCTCTCTCCGCCAGCCCCGCAGCCGGTCGTAGGCCACCCGCTCACGCTCGTCGAGTTCGGACAGAAGATCGCGGAACGCGTCCTTGCGCGCTTTCGCATCCGGCGTGATCGTCTCCTTCGGGTCATCGTTCTTCGACTCGTCCTGACCACGGAGCCTTCGATACGTAATGCACAATGACCAGTAGGGAACGCCGCTGTGCACGAAGGAGAACGAGTCAACGGAGAGCAGCTCTCGACCCACCAGGAAATCACGCAGCCGCTCGTTCGGGAAGCCCTCGAGCAGAGGATCGAACGCGAGGGTCAGGACGGTTACTTCAACACCCATATCAATGTCCACCGAAAAAAAACCCGCGCTCGGCGCTCACAAAAGCGAGCACCGACCATTCCGACTCAATCTCTCTGCCAAACGCCACGGCTCCGACCGTGAACACACCGACCCTCCCGGCCTACGGCCTTTGGTCGGGACGGCACGGCCGGAGCCTGACCCCCCGCTACGCAGAGGGAAAAAGGGTAAAAGGGCTCAAGGCAAAGGCCTCACACAGCGTGCTCCCAAGCGCGCGTTGCGGGTGGACGGCGTGTGGCTGCTGCGCCCGGCCGACCGCATGCTGACCGCCCCGACGTTGAAGCTGCCGCCGCGTTCCACTCGGGTGGAGCCGGTATCGACCCAAGCACTGCCGTCAGCAGGAGCACCCGTATAGCTGTTGTGGTACCAATCCTCACACCACTCCCACAGGTTACCGCTCATGTCCAGAGCACCACACCAGGATGCGCCCGCGCTCTTGGACCCGACGTGATGAGTTCCACCGCTGCTGCAACCGTAGCCTCCTGTACCGCCAGCTTCGTTGAACACAGCGGTGTTGTTCGAGCAGGTCGGATCCGGGCTGTTCCCCCAAGGATACTTCATGTGCGCAGGGCCTGTGGCAGCGTACTCCCACTCAGACTCTGAGGGCAGACGCCCGCCGGGTGCCACCCAGCCGCAGAAATCCTTCGACTGCTGCCATGTCAAACCGTTCTGAGGGTGATCCGAGCCGTGATTGGATGTGGAGTTCGTGCCCCAGCCGGCCCCGTCCCAGTCAACCGTGGAGGGCGCGGAGCAGGTGCCGCCGTCGGCCATACATGCCTCGTACTCCTCGACTACGATCTCGTACTTCGAGATGAAGTAGCCGTAGCCGATGGTTACAGGATGGACAACCGCCTCGTCCGAGCCGCCGCCCTCACCGGTGGAGCCCATCTGGAAAGAGCCGGGAGCTATGTAGATCCAGATGTCCCACTCATGCCAGTCCGACGTCGTCTCGTTCGCGTACTCGCAGTGCTGCTTCCCGTTGCACGTCACCGTGTAGCCCGAAAGTCCAGGACAACAGATGCCGCCGCACATCTGCCCCTCCAGCAACACGCATGGGCCGTCACACTGACCATCGTCTTCACATGAGTGGCCGTTGGTACAGGGACCACACTCGCCGGTCATGCCCCCGCAGCCATCGTCCCAATCACCGCACTCCCTGACAAGCGACTCGCAGGTCGCAGGGATGCAGCACTGATTCTCGAAACATACCGCGTCCTGGTCCTGACAAAGGCCGCAGTCAACAAAGCCGCCGCAGCCGTCCGAAGCCTCGCCGCAGACTGCGCCAAGCAGAACACAATTTAGCGGGACGCAGCACTCGCCGGCCACGCAGAGCCCTGCGCCGCCCTGGCACGCTGCGCCGTCAGGCAACGGACCTGACTCCGTGCAGGCCTGCGAGATACCATCGCAGTCCCGGTCCTGGCAGTCACCGATTTTAGCGGAATCGCATTCCTTCAGGCACCAAATCTCGCCCTCAAGCGCGGCCAGCTTAGCGCCGACGTCGATGCCGTCTACGACCATGCTGTCCGCGCTCACCGTGCCGGACACGGACTGGTCACCATCCACCGACTGATCAGCGTTTACCTGTACTTGACCGGAAGCCAGGTAGCTCGTGCTCAGCTCGAAAGAAGTCACCTCGCCCTGCCCCTCGTTCCCGTTCTGTACAGTGTCCGTCACACGCAGCAGCCACACGCCGGACTGCTCGCTACCGAGCAGCGACTGCAAGCTGCCGCCTGACGGCAGCGCGTCCGCAATACCAAAGGTCCCCGAGAACTCCGTGCCGCTTATCTCGCCCGCGGCTGCGACGACGATGCCCTCGTCGTCACCGGGGGGAAGGAGCTTCACAGAGAGCTCAGGGCAGTACGGATGCGACAATGAGAACGAGAGCTCCAGGTCAGACAGGGAGCCGCCGTTCGCTACCGCGACCTCAACGTCCACGCTAACGCCGATGCCCGTGGGAACACCGGACGACGAGTAGTCCGCGGACAGCTCGTTGGTCAAGGTGCCGTTCGAAACGGTGAAAAGACCATCAGAGGGGAGAGAGCCTGCGCCGGAGCCAAGGCCGAGCCATTCAAGACCGGTCCACACGCGCAGCACGTCACCGCCGTCGTCCCACCAGAGCTGGCCCGCAACCGGTCCGGAAGGGGCCTCAGCCGACGCGTCGATTGCGAGGTTCAGAAGACGATGATTCGCTATGTCAAGATCACCGCTCAACGGAACGCTCCCGTCGGCATTCAGGTACACAGACAGATCCGGTTGATCCGCAAGATCGTCATAGGAGCCGGTGCTCGCTACATCAGCGAGATCCCCGACCGTCAGATCATCCGCCCCGTCCTGGTCCCAGCCTGCCAGCGCGCCGGACAACTCGGTCGTCGTGTCATAGCACACACCAGTAGCCCAGCCCTCGATGGTCGACTGGACTGCTGATATTTGGGTCCCAACCAGGTTCAGACCGGTTCCCGCGGTGTACGTGGTGTCGTCATCGCCATCACCGAGCCCTGACGGCACACCGGTGAGTTTGTCCCATCCCACGTCGCTGACGTTGCCATCCGTTACCACGCCGATCCCCAGCGATAAGGCATCCCAGGTTCCGCCTGCGTCCCCTGTGAAGATCGTGGCCGTGGTCAGGTCGTCGGCAGCGTTGGTGTCACCGGTATTGGTGATCGTGCGGCTGT
>CAYOTU010000272.1:0-5390 GCA_964406905.1 uncultured Myxococcales bacterium
CCCTGGGTGTGACCATGACCCCGGGGGGCGGGGTCTGTAGGAGTTGGGTGGCAGTAGTGGGGGGCACGTAGATTAGCGGAAAGCCGGAGATCGACTTGGCCGTGGGATTCGCCAGGGTGATCTCCCGGCCTCCGCTGAGGCGGTCCACGGTGAGAGTCACCACGTCCCGGTAGCGGATCCACTCCAGCACACCGCCAAAGGTCGTCAGCCAGATGGGCTGCTCCTTCAGCCAGGCCAGGAACATTTTGATCGAGGCTGCGTTGATCTCCTGGTCATTGTAGTTCACATGGAAGATGTAGGGAAAGAGGCCTCCCAAGTCCCAGATCCGGGCCGCGTGCTTCTGAAGCGCAGCGGTGTATGTCTCCGGCGTCACGCCGCCCTCGTTGTTGACGATTCCGTACGCGTCGGGTGCGGCGCGCACAAACTGGTAGAGCCTCAGGCCGTCGATGTCGAGGAGCACGGGCCAGATTCGGTCGAAGTCCGCGTTCCCGAAGAAGAAGTCGACTCCGGCCTTTGCCGCGGCGATGATCGTGTTCTGATCGTACTCGCCCAGGGGCGGGCGGTAGCCGACGACGTGGGTGACACCGCTTTCCGCTAGGAAACGGATTTCCCGGCCGATTTCCTTGACCTGCTTGTCGAGGGGACGCCCCTTGATGGTGTCGTCCTCCTCGTTGTAGTAGCTCGTGTTTCCTATCTCACCGTTCTCCGTGAGGGGTGGGATGAGTTCGGGACGCTCCCTGGCGACCTTGCCCTGGACGAAGAAGGTGGCGCGTACCTGTTCCTCGTGGCACAAGATGGCCGCGAACTCGGCGCAGATTTCATCGCTGATATTGGTTGTGATCACCGCTGCCCCGACTTTCCCGTCGGGCCAGTGGGGTTTCGCTATCACCGGGCGTCCCAGGGTCCAGCGGATGAGGTTGTCGAAGAAGGCCCCTGCCTGTGGCGATTGGTTCTCGTTGTCTACGATGTCACCAGGCCCGAAGCCGACCCAGGCCAGGCGCGCCTTCGGCGTGACCCGGAGCAACGCGTTGGTCGATGTATGGATCGTTTTCGCTGGGAGTCCGATGGGGTTCAGGCTCCAATCCATGACAAAGGACGCAGGGTGGTCGGAGGTTCCGTACCAGAAGTTGCCCTGCCACTGGAGTTCGAAGCGGAACCCAGGATCCACGCCCAGTGAGAGGGGCGATGAAGCCCGCACGGTGAAGTAGGAGGACTTCATGTCCTTCGGGACGAAGGGCCGGGGGGTCTGGAGGCCGAGCCATAGCTCCGGCAGCGAGATGGAGCGCGCCTGTCCCTCTCCGTTGTACTTGCCGGCCATGCCGACGATTAGCACCGGACCGCCTGCCTCGTGGAAGGCGCGGATGTTCGTGAGCTGGGTGTCCGAGAGGCGATCCGTGTTATGGAGGATCAGGGCCGCCGCCGGCTTGATGCCAGTCTCCAACTCGTAGTCACCGATGATCCGGTAGGGGATCCCCATCTCTCCAAGGATCGGGAGCCAGGACTTCACGCTGGAGCGATAGTCGAGCTTTCGCTTAGCGAAGGCCCTCTGGTTTGCCGAGGAGCTCACCACTGCCACGGGGAGGGTTTCCCGTGCGAGCCGTTCCATTGCGGCCGGATCCGGAGGCGTCCACTCGCTGGCCCCCGACGGAGTCCACTGGGCCAGCGCTACAGCGGGACCCAGTAGGAGTCCAGCGAGGAGCAGTGCCGGGATTCGCATCATTCGTCTACCACGGGAGTGGAGCTACCGCCAGGGACGTACTTCTCGAAGAGCATCGGGTCCAGGTAGGAGCCGTCGTCTCCCACCAGGGGGACCTTGGACACCGCGGAGCGTGGCTGACGGAACTCACGCACCTTGTATGCGAAGTACGTCACCACAGCGAGGACGATGGTGGCGATGATCGAGAAGAAGATTACTTTTGAGAGCATGTCGATGAAGTTTTGCATGACTCACTCCGTTCCTGTGCGGACCAGCTTACCCCAACCCATCTTTACCCCGGCGACCTCCTCGATCGTCGCAAAGACCTTGCAGACGTCGATGACGAGGACGAAGAAGATGCGGTAGACCACAGCGTACGGCACCAGCTTCAGATCCTCCTCCTCTACTGCGATGCAGTGGATAGCGGCCACCACGTCCAGCAACGTGAGCTGGAGAAACCAGAAGAGCAGGAGGCCCATGAAGCCGTACGCGACGTTCATGCTGATCAGGAAGACGTTGGCGAAGATATTCATGGCGGGCCATAGGATGCCCTCGAAGATCATGTACCAGAGGATGAAGAAGGTGGTCAGGTTCTTCCATGGCTGGAGGAAGTCCTCTGGCCTCTTTTTCAAGGACTGGAGGATGCCCCTGGTCCAACGGTAGCGTTGTTTGAGGAGCTGCTGGAGGGTCTCCGGGGCCTCTGTGTAGGAGATAGCGCCGGGCTCGTAGCGGATATGGTACCCAGCGGTCACGATCTTCAGGGTGAGGTCAGCGTCCTCTGCAAAGGTGTCGTGCTCGTAGCCGCCGACTTCCAGGATGACGCTCTTGCGGAACATCCCGATGGGACCCGGGACGATGTTGACCGAGCGGAAGAAGCCCTGGGCCTGCCGGACCAGGTTTAGTCCCTCGATGTACTCGAGGGCCTGGAGGCGGGTCCAGAGGTTGATCCGGTTACGGACCTTCACGTTTCCGGCCACGGACGCAACCCTCTCGTCCCGAAAGTGGCGCACCATCTTGCGTATGGAGAGGGGGTGCAGGTTGCTGTCCGCGTCCACGCAGAGGACGAACTCGCCCCGCGCTACGGAGATCCCCATGTTGAGGGCGGCTGCCTTCCCCGCGTTGGGCTGGCGGATTACCTTGACCTGCGTCTTCCCGTAGGTGCCCACGAGCTTTTGGGCCACCGCCGAGGTTTTGTCCGTGGAGCCGTTGTCAATGACGATGACCTCGAAGTGACGATACTGCTGATTCAGGAGGGAGCGGATCGAACTCTCGATGACCTTCTCTTCATTATAAGATGGTACGATGATGCTGACCCAGGGCTCCCAGCCGATCTCGTCGGGATCCGACACATTCTCGATATTCTGGATAAAGGAGAACCAAAGCAGGAAGAAGTACCGGAGGATCAGGAAGAGCAGGAAGAAAATCAGAATCGTAATCGAGATCGAGATGAAGAGGCTGCGCTGCCCGAAGTAGTAGTTCCCCGCCTCGGTCACAGCGTAGATGAAGACCGACATGATCAGCATCAGCAGCAGAACGGTGATCAGCGCTATCCCGTACTTGCGCGATCCCTTTGGTTTCTCGCTTTCGTAGTCCAGGTTCATTACCACCGCCCGATCAGGTCCAACAGGACGTTCCACGAGGTGTATGAGGAGCCCCTGCGGCTGCTGACTCCGAAGCCGCTGCCGAGGCGGGCCTCGAACGCGGCGGAGGGGGTCCATCCAAGGGCCAGGCGGCCGTTCACAAGCCCGGCCGTGGTCCAATCTGCGTCCTTCGTGGTCGAGGACCAGCTCCGCTCCTGAGCGAGGCCCCCGCCGAGGTTGGCCATCATCTTCCAGTGCTCGTGTACCCGTGCCTCCAGGTCCACGTAGATGGTGTGGCTGAGCGCGGCCGCAGGATCCCACCAGTCTCTTTCGGACGCGGTCCGGGGCGGCGCGGGGTTCTGGTATACCATCCCCCACAGCCCGTAACCGACGAAGACGGTCCAGTCCCCGTCATGGACCCGGAACGCGGGAGAGAGCCACCAAGTCATGTTGAGCCCAAGATCCTGGCCGCGGTCGTAGATCTCGCCCAGGGCCCCGCTGGCCACAAGTCTGAACCAGTTTTTCGCGTAGTAGAGCCCGGCAAGCCCCTCGTACCGCCGGAACCCCTTGCTGACCGCGAGCGCGCTCTGGCGCTCGAGGCCATGCAGTTCGGTGTTGAACGCGCCCCATAGGTTGAGACCGGCGGGGAGTTCTACGTCGATGCCGGCCCCTGTGGACCAGCCATGGACCGTGTTTTCCTTGCCGACCATGGGGACATAAGCCCCGCGTACCCAGAGGCTCACCGGGGTGCCCGTGCTGACACCGAGCTTGAGGCCGGGGCCCACGCCCGTGATGGGAGAGCGCACCCTGGGATCGTCGATGATCCGCACCAGGAGCCGGGGCTCAACGGTGAGGAAGCCGAAAAATCCCATCGCCAGCCCTGTGGTGGACTTGAATCCGATGAAGTCGAAGTTGTCGCCGTTCAAGTAGTTTCGAGAGGACAGGACAAACGCGTCGCCCGGATTCGAAGCAGCCCGGGTCAGGGCTCGTCGGTTCTTTGCGTTTACGTTCTCGGGATCCAGCTTGAGGATCCAGTTGTAGACAGCGTCGGCCTCTTCGTCCCGGTCCGTGGTCTGGAGTACAGCGGCCAGGACCAGGTTCGCCTGGATGTTTTCGGGCTCGACAGCTACCGCCTCTCGGGCGATCTGCTCAGTTCGGATCAGGTCCCCGGCCCAGAAGAGGGTGTGGGCCAACTCGATTTTCGCATCGATGTCATGAGAGCGGACCTGGAGGTACTGGTCGTAGAGCGCAATGGACTGGTCAAAGCGATTCGTCCAGAACTCGACCCGGGCCAGGGCGAGAATCGCCACAGCGTCCCCCGGGTCCGCAGCGAGGTGGGCTTCCAGGTGGGATCGGGCGACCTCATAGTCGCCCCGATAGGTGGCCTCCATTCCCTGCTGGTATTGGGAGATGGCCTGTTCGGGATGGGCAGGCTGATCGGGTTGCTCGGCCGCGGGTTGATCGGGCTGCTCGGGCTGCGCGGCCGCTGTGACGGGCGTAGCGAGCAGAACGACTGCGAGCAGGCACGCTGCGAGGGCCGGACGGTGCTGGCGCGTCACGTGACCCTCCTCAGCTCAGCGTTGTCGGGGCTTCCTGGACCCGGTTGGCGGCTACTTTGACCAACGTGTCTCCGTCTGTGGCGTCCTTGGGATAGTTGGCTATTGCGTAGTTTACCGGCATCGGATCCGAGGTGAACCGCTCCGACCGGCCGCGGCCGAGGCGCTTCAGGAACAGATCGACCTCTGCCGGCCCGTTGGCGCCCAGGAAGATCATGTACTCCCCAGAGGGCAGGAGGGTCACCAGGTCCGTGTCCCTGACCATTTCATGAAGGAAGTGGGTGAACTCGTCCTTCATTTCCCCGTTGATATTCACGGTGGCGGCCACGAGCGCGCAGGGGTAACCGACCATCTTGGCCTTGAACAGCTCATGCTCCAGGGCCGCGTTAAAGAACTTGAGCGTGGCGAGGCCCGTATCGGGGTCTTCCTTTGTGAACTTCTTGAGCTTCTGCCACAGGCGCTTCTGCGCGCCGATGTACTCGGCCACCTCCTCGAAGGGGAAGCCGAAGGAGGCCCGGCGCAGGATGCTGGAGATCCTGGAGATCAACTCGACCTGGG
>CAYOTU010000273.1:0-5364 GCA_964406905.1 uncultured Myxococcales bacterium
CTGTTTGGTTTCATCAGTGGAGAGCGCCCATGTCTCAGCCAGTCCGCATCATGGCAATTGCCACCCTCGTCCTCGTATTGACCGCGTGCCAGGAGAAGCGGCCCCGCCGCTACGCGGACACAACCCGTGCGGGGCTCTCTGGCGGACAGCTCATCTTCGACGAGGACTTCTCGAAGGACCTCGAACGCTGGCAAACTGAGACCCAGAACTGGCGCATCGAGGAAGGGGCCCTCTTCACCGGAGATCGTTCCAACAACAACGTCGGCATCTGGCTGAAGGAGGCCCTCCTCCCCCGCAACGTACGCATCGAATTCGACGCTCGCTCGGTCAAGGGAAACAACACGGTCTTTAAAGGTGACATCAAGTGTGAATTCGGCGGTCCGAGGCCGGAGCACATTGCTGGCTACGTGATGATCTTCGGGGGATGGAAAAACAGCTTGAACACAATCGCACGCCTCGAGGAGCACACAGGCCGTATGGTCACGGACTCCACTCGAAAGGTAGAAGAGGACCGCATCTATCGCATGGCCCTCGTGCGCCTGGGCAGCGAGATCAAATGGTTCATCGACGGAAAGCCCTTTCTCAACGCGCGCGACGAAGCGGTCCTGACCGGCGGCTGTTTCGGCTTCAATAACTGGGATTCACGTTTCTACGTAGACAACCTGAAGATCTTTAAACTCTGATTCTGATTTTCGTTATATAGATACTGGGTCGCGTGGCCGGCCGGGAACCTCGGAATTACTTCCGGGCAGGTTACCAGGAGCCGTGGGAGCCGTGGGACCCATGGGAGCCATGGGAGCCGTGGGAGCCGTGGGACCCATGGGAACCGTGAGACCCGTGGGACCCGTGGGACCCGTGGGAACCGTGGGAACCGTGGGACCCATGGGAACCGTGAGAACCGTGGCTGGCGTGGGAACAATGCCCAGCCGCAACGATCTCATGGTTACTGGAATTGCTGTCCGCGCCGAGGGCTTCACCGGCCCCGGTCCCCGCCATGAACAGGAACGTAGAGATCTGGGCGGCCTGCTTGCGCGTGACCTTCCCTTCCTCGCTCAGGAGGTACGCCTTCAGCTTTTTCTTAAGCTTCGGAATTCTTGTTGGACTCATCCTGAAAACCTCCCTGCGGACCACGGGTTCACTCGTGGATGAAAAACTCCGTTCTGTCTCTCACTATCGTCCACTTCGTGAAGATGTCAAGAACTTCCTGGTCATCTCGCTGCAACCACTCGAAGAGATACGTCTGGATTCCGTAGTAGAGTTTGCAGCGCTCGTTCGTGGGCATCTGGCCGAAGATGCTGCCCTGCTCTCCGTAGTTGTAGACCGGGCATACGCCGCAGTAGGGTTTGAAGACACAGTCCATGCATCCGGGGAGCCCGTCGAGACAGGAAGCGACAGCGCAGGCCTTCACTGCGTCGTGCTGCACGACCTGCTCGTAAGTGGACTCACCGAGCTTCCCGATCTGGAAGATGTCGTCCCCCATCTGGGCGACCATTCGGCCCTCGTCGCATGTAAAGAGGCTTCCGTTGAAGTTATAGGCTATCTGCCCGATCCCCGCGCCGCATGGCGACCGCATATCCAGGTAGTTCGGATCCGATGTCGTGAGCATCTTTGTAAGGAAAATGGCAGCGTTGCGTTCGAGGATCTCCACGCCCTGCCGGTTCAGCTCGATCATATAGTCCACGGCCTCTTTGTAGAAGGCCAGGAAATCATCGGTGGTGTATCCGATCTGATCGAAGGTGGTCTTCGCGAAACCGAAGGGATTGAGGGGCCGCAGGAACAGCGCCTTGCGCCCAAGACTGACATATTCGTCCACCACATCTTTTGCCCGTCCCAGGGAAGCCCGGGTCGTGGTCAAGAGGCTCTCGACGTGGTAGAGGTCCGGCTCAAGGCCCCGCTCAGTATAGGCCTCGTCGATACGCTTCATCCAATGCACCGCTTGCTCGTACGCGCTACCGCCGACCAGCTTCCGGTTCGAGTCATGGAGATCCTGGGGACCGTCCACCGAAGTACATATCTGAACGTTGTTTTCTACGAGGTAACTCAGGCGCTCGTCGTTCATCAGGCTCAGGTTCGACACCAGGGAGAAGGCCAGATCCTTACCGGCGGTCTTGTTCTTCTCCACCGCGTACTCGACGATGAACCGAACCACGTCCCAGTTCGCCAGAGGCTCACCGCCCTGGAACTCCAGGATAATCTGAGGCGACGGCGTCTCGAAGGCCATGTCCACAACCTGCCGAGCTGTGTCCTCGGTCATGTCGAAGGACATCTCGTCCATGTTACGTCGGGACGCGTGGCAGTAGACGCAGACCTCGTTGCAGCGCAGGGTAACGATGGCGATGTGCAGGTACGGTCCGTTGAAGAGGAAGTGGTTCTTCTCCTTGTAGGACTTCGTGAGCTGGTCTACCGTCAGGTCCGTCAGAATGAAGTGACGCCCGGTCAGATCATCGAAGAGCGCGTCGGACGGCTCGATGCGCCCGTTGACGAAGCGCTCAAAGTCCTCCGGCGAAAGGAAGATCCACGCACCAACGTCGTTAGTGACAAGAATCTTGTCACCAACCTCCGCATACCGGAACGGCGCGTTCTTGCTGCTGAATTTCTTGGGGATCTTCACGATCAGTGCCTCCCCTCTGCGGTGAGCCCGAGCGCGTAGTTGGCGAACTCGTCCAATAACGTATCCTGAAAATCAGTGTCGATCTCATCGAACCGCAGACGCCACGCCGAGCGATCTTCCTTAACTTTGGTGATCGTAGCGAAGGAAGAGAAGGCTTCTGTGGTCGCGTCGACAGCCTTCCGGCTGTATAGCTTCCTGTCGAGCAAGAGCTCCATCAGTCGTCCTCCGTTCCCCCGACATCGGGCGTCTCCCCGGCATCGGGCGTCTCCCCGGCATCGGACGACGCCTCGGATGCACCGTCTTCCTCTTTCTTCTCGGTGTCGAACTTCTCCTCCCAGGGAACAGCGATCCCAAGGGGGTCATCGAGAAAATCCAGGTCGTCGCCGGCCATCTCGTCCATATAGTTCTGCTCAGGAACAGCGGAGTAGAGGGCCCGCTGGACCACCATGTCTCGGATACGCCCGGTCCGCATGGCCACCTTCCGCCGGAAGGCCTGATTGAGTAGCTCGTTCTGGAACTCGCCGGCCAACGCATCGACATCCACGGGAGCGTCAGGCTTGGCCTTGAGGTGGATCGCTATACGACCCTTCCCTGCCTGTTCCAGGCGCACGTAGCAGCGATCGATAAACTGGTATCCGGCGCCGTAGATAACCTCAAGAGGATACAAGCTCTTCTGAACCTCAACGGTCACAGTCATGTCGTCATCTCCTCCCTGGGAGTGGTCCTTCGAATCTACCGAGCGTAGTGTATTCACTTGCCGCGAATGGTGTCAACCTTAGTCCTTCAAAACGAGAACAGAAGCCCTGTTCGCATGAGCCAGGCCGGAACGGGGAGACCTTCGCCGTGATCGAACGCGGCGAACGGCACGAGGCCCGTCCCCGAAACCGACGCCTCGACGTGATCCCAACGAAAACGCAGGCCCAACTCCGTTTCAAGGCCGAGAGCCGAATGCCCGCCGGGGGTCTGTTGCGGTACGACCGCACCCGCGTACAGCACCGACAACGTGGCTGCGAGGCCCCTGTCCCGCGTCCGCCAGAAAGCCAGCTCCGCCGCGGGCTTCAGATACCAGGCGTTGGTAACAGCGCCGATGACGTGGCGAAACAGGATCGAATCGACCAGGTAGGCCGGGTTAAACATCCACGCTGTAACAAAATCGTTGCGGCGCACCGAATTCCAGTCCTCATGGGAAAGGTCAGGGACCGCTGCCACGTAGCCGTCGTATACACCGAATGCGTCAGCGTCGCTGTCTCCGCTGGCCACGCCGCCCTCGAAGCCGAAACGCATCCTCTCGGTCTCCCACCAGAGGCGCGCCAGGCCGCCTCCCGCCAGGAATTGCTTATTCGTGCTGGTCTTGTCCGTGGCCTGGGTCGCGCTGAAGCTCCCGTAGTGCCCTGCGAGCTCCGCGGCGAGGTAGAGGGCCCCCGCACCCACGTCCCAGCCCATCTGCACCCACGCGTCGGGTGTAATGAAGAAGGCATCCTTGAAGTACAGCTCGACGCACTCGTACGGCAGGTCTCCCAGACCATCGGGTGCGCAGGAAGGCTTCTGCAGGTCCTGACTAGAGGTCGAGTAGTCCTGCCAACGGAAACGGGTGTAGCCGCCCCACTGGAACCCGGTCCCAGCGACCGGCTCCGGCCCCTTGACTGATGAGGCCTTCAAACGTATCTGCCAGACGTCATCCGCATCACTCCGGTCCACGTCCGGTGCGAAGGGCCAGTCCATAGCGGCTCGCCCGGTCCTGCCCTCGAGTGGGAAGTCGAAGTCAAACTCGAAGGTGGCGAGGCCCAGCGGCGTTGCGCGCAGGCCGAGGGTATCGAAATAGTCGCCCTTGTCGCACCATGTACAGTCGCCGCGGTTCTCCAGCATCCCGAGGCCCCAATGAGTGGGGATTCTACCGAGACGTAGTTCGATAAAGGAAAACATATCGAGTTCTAACCAAAGTCCCTGGACTGCAAGGGTATCAATGAACCCGACAGAGCCACTCATCGAAGGCCCGAAAGTGGCCGTCCCCACCCCGCCGTTGTCCAGGATCGAGGTTCCTATTCCGGCCCCAGCGACCGAATCCATGACGTCGATCCGGGTACGGATCGCCGCCCGGTCGCCGATGCGAAGCACGGGCTCCAATCGAAGGCGCAGGTCCGAGGTCTCACGCCAGGACGCGCCCTGCGCACCGGGGTTGGCGCCGCTGTCGTAGACCTGGCGGTATACCCCGAAGGGATTCGCCAGGGGCTGAAGCCCCATATCCAGTCCGTGCCAGACATCGAGACGCCACCGGAAGGACCCAGCCGGGTCAAACCAGACGACGCCCCCGAGAGGGATCGAGAGAGCGCTACGCTTCGTCGGGGCTTCGAGACGCTCAGGCCGGGCCAGCGTCTCCTCAGCCGCGACAGGAGTCGCGACAAGGAGCAGGAGCAGGGTTGAGGTGAAGGCAGCGAGCCGGTGCATGGATCCTCCGTCCGGCGGATGGTAGGGCGTCCCGGACAGGGTGTCAATGATTGATCAAAGGGAGCGATCCGCGCTGTAGAGGTTTCCGAACCCAAGGCCCGATCCCAGCCGGGAGCCCGCGACCGTGGCTCTTCCCGATCCCCCCCAGCGGACGCTGCGTCGGCTGTCGCCTCCGTCAGAGGAATGGAAGGGAAAAGTAAGGAACAGTCCCCGGTGACTGGTCCCCCTGTTTACGTTCGTGTGGTTGTGTCAACTCCCCCGCCCTTCGACTCGCTTCGCTCCCTCAGGATTGCGTCCGAGGCGCCGAC
>CAYOTU010000274.1:0-5359 GCA_964406905.1 uncultured Myxococcales bacterium
CGCTCGCTCCAAGCCAGACCTAAAAACATGGAGTTATTTTTGCGCCGCTCCTTAGTGGGTACAGGCGCGTCGAGGACGTCGAAACCGAGGTCGGGGTCATCGGTTGGTACGAGGCCGGCGCCTGGACCACGTCGGACACGGGCGAGGCCATTCCCACCACGGTCGCAGCGCTCTGGGAGGACGGCACCTGGACCTTCGGCTCAGAGGTCCACTCCGACCTCTGGTCCGTCGATGCGCAGCTCGTCGATCTCAAACTCGAAGAAATCGAAGAGCCAGTCGCAGACTTCATCGGTCTCCCTGGCGGTGATCTCTGGGGGGTGGGCCGGCGCGGTCAAGTCTTCCACCAGCAGGTTCAGTAGGGAATGCACCATGAAATCGCTCACGATCATGAGAGAAAGAACCTGCTTGGCAGAGATCAGGTCGACCACTCGGTGAAGCGCACCAGAATCTCCGGCTTCTCCAGCAGATCTGCGAGTTCCCGAACGCGGGGCTCAAGGTAGGCCTGGTCGAGTTGGTCCCTGCGTCTCTCCAGGATGGTACGGGCATCGTCCAGATCCTTGGGACGGTCCGAAATTATCTTCATCAGAACCAGATCCTCTGCAGTGCAGAATCGGACACGATAGCCGGCAACCAGGCGCACAACAGCTCGCTTGATCGCCTGCTCTTCAAAGGGCAGCAGGCCGTAGATTACGTCCACGGCAACGCCCTCAAAGCTCTCAACTGGCAAGACCCGGGTCTGAAGAACAAACTCAGCGGGATCCTCTACACGCAACCGAAAGCCCTCGGTGAAGCAAGGGATCGTCTCCTCAATGGGGGTGGCCCCGGTCCAAACAGTCACGTCGATGTCCAGAGTCGCCCGAGGTACCCCCCAAACCGCGTTCGCCATGCCCCCAATAACCATGTAAGGGAGACCGTGCTTGTCCAGCAGCCGGGCGACCGCAACGAGGGTATTCTCCTGGGGGTTCACGATCTTGCCCCAAGGACCGCCAGCAGGCGGTGCATGCGTCGGATCCCCCGTCGTTCCAAGTCAACAGGGGGAACCCGGACTTCCGGCGGCAGCAAAAGATAGAGAAACCCGAGGGCCTTGAAGACGTCAGCAGTAGAACGCTCCTGAGGGTTGTCTCGCTCCCAGGCCTGGAACGCCTCGAACCCCGCCTGCCGTCGCCGAACAAATTCCCGCAGGGTGCCCTGTGCCTCGCTGTCCATGGTCGTCTCCCCTCCAGGAGCATTATAACTGCCAGAGGAATCGAAGGGTACCGGAACTGGGTGAATGGGGTACCAGGATCAGCCGCCTGCCCCTTTTTCTTCTGGCCTGCTACCCTGTCCACCCGGTCATCACCGGCCAGATCAGGAACCCCAGGGAGAGCAGGACGAACATCACCTGCATGGGCAGGTTCCAGCGGAACCAGCGCTCGTAGGGGATCTTCGCCATGGCCAGGGTGCCGATGGTGACCCCTGAGGTGGGGATGATCATGTTGGTGAAGCCGTCTCCGAGCTGGTAGATCAGCACCGCGGTCTGCCGCGATATGCCCGAGAGATCCGACAGCGGCGCCATGAGCGGCATGGTGAGGGCCGCCTTGGTGCTACCTGACGGGATGAAGAAGTTGAGGGCCATCTGGAAGAAGTACTGCACGTACGCGCCCAGGAGCGCGGGCATCTGCGTCAATACCGAGGCCATGCCAAAGAGAATCGTGTCCATGATCCGTCCGTCCTCCAGGACCACGATGATCCCGCCGGCGAAGCCGACGATCAGGGCCGCGCCCACCATGTCCCGGCACCCCGCCACGAAGCTCTTCGCCAGTCGGTTCGGCCCCTGACCGGAGACGATCCCCGCTAAAAGCCCCATGGCCACGAAGAGGCCTGCGATCTCCTGGATGTACCAGCCCCAGAGAATCACACCCAACACCATGGCCGCTATCCCCGCACCCAAGGTCAGGAGCCCCAGGCCGTGGCGCCACGTGAACTCGGTCACCGCTGCCTGCTGCTTGGCCAGCTCCTCCCGGCGCTTCAAGTCCAGGTCGTACATCAGGCTGCGGGTCGGGTCCTTGCGAATCCGGGCTGCATAGATCATCACCCACGCAATGGTGATCCCCGTAGACAGGGCCCAGACAAAGATCCGGTAGCCCATCCCGGAGAGAGGGTCCAGGCCCGCTATCCCCTGCGCTATCTGGAGGGTGAAGGGGTTGATAAATGCACCAGCGAAGCCCACCCCCGCGGCCAGAAAGGTCAGACTGACCCCGACGATGGAGTCATAGCCCAAGGCCAGGGCCAGGGGCACGAAGATCAACGCGAAAGGCATGGCCTCCTCGCACATACCGAAGACCGCGCCGAAGAACGAGAACAGGGTCATGACGATGGGGATCACCAGGAACTCGCGGCCCTTGAGGAGCCGCACCAGTCGGAGGATCCCCGCGGAGATGGCCCCGGTCTCGTTGAGCATGAAGAAGGATCCGCCTACCAGGAAGATGAACGCAATTATCTCCGCCAGCTTGAGGAAGCCCTTGATGGGCGCGGTGAAGACCTCCAGGGTCTGGGGATTCGACTCCACGGTCCGGTAGGAGCCCTCCACGATCAGGGTGCGCTCCGTCTCCCCCACGATCTCGGTTCGCCGCTCGAACGCGCCGCCGGGGACGAACCATGTCGCCACCGCGGCCGCGGCGATAAGCATGAAGACGATGAAGAAGACGTCGGGAATTCGCTTCATCAAGATCTCCCCTCTTCACGAGGTCGCAGCGTTCCTGCGGATTGTATGCCCAGGGCTCCCGCCAGTTCAACCCTGCCTCCTCGAACGCAAATCTTTTCTCGGAGAACTTCCTCGTCCCAGCCCCTCATCGAATAGTATAGTAACCCATGATACCGGAGGGACGACCATGCACCGTTTTCTACTTCTCCTCATTGCCATCCCCGCGTGCGCTGGGCTGGAGTCCGGCCCCGCTGACGAGTGTGACGCTATCCCGGCGTGGGACACTGTCGCAGACGCACCGGCTCCGACCGAGGACAACACATCACCGGACTTCGACCCCGAAGAGGACCTCGCGGCGGACGACCTCTCCGCCGCGCCCCTGGGGACCATCGACAATCCGATCCCCATCGACGCGCTGCCCTACACGGACCAGCGGGACGGCGCGCTGGCGCCCTCGAACCTGTTCGACTCCTACGCACCCTGCGCGCCGGACATCGACGAATCAGGGCCGGGCTGGCTCTACGTCCTGGACCTCCCCGATGCGGGGATGCTGCGGGCCACCCTGGACGAGGTCGAGGGGGACGAGGTGGACATGGACGTACATATCCTGACAGCGCCCGAAGCGAACGCGTGCATCGCCAGGGGCCACGCCACGGCCGCTGCCTGGCTGGAGCCGGGCACGTACTGGATAGCGGTGGACACCTGGGTGGACGGCGACAAGGTAGCGTACCCGGGACCCTACCGGCTCGACGTATCCCTCTCGGGTGGCGGCATCCTGCCCGAGCAGGCGGGGTTCAACGACTACGTGATCCAAGCGATCAACGACCAGGCGCGATACCCCAAGGACGGGACCTGGCCATACTGCTTCAACAACTCGGCCTGTGAGCCTGACGTGGACATCTACTTCGGCATGATCCACGACGGCTACTACCTGGGTGAGATGCTCTTCGAGGGCACCGGGCGCTGTTACTGCTGCGGCCACACCCTGGAGATTTTCCTGGACGCGTACCGGCGCTGGCAGCTCGACTACGGCGTCCCCGAGACCGTCCCCTACGGTGGCCTGACCCTGGCAGACATGGACGTGGGTGCGTTCTACCAGCACTGGTTCGGCTGGGGAGTGGCGGACACCGCGTCCTCGGCCAACGCGCTGGAGTACGCGGGGATCGGAGTCAACCTCTACGAAGGCGACTGGGACATGGCCCTCCCCGGTGACTTTATCAACCTCTCCCGCTCCACGGGCACTGGTCACGCAGTGATCTTCGTGGACTGGGTCTATGATGACGGCCTGCTCGCCGGACTCCGCTATTACTCCTGCAACGGCTCCGGCGACTCCCATCCCGATCCAGCGGATCCGGACAACGTGTCCGGCGTCTCCGGTCCCTCGTTCCGCACCGAGTACTTCACAGACGCGGGCGGCACCGTGCTGAAAAACTACCTCTTCATCGGCCGCGCCTTTGATCCGGACGAGGTCAATCTGTAGCGCCAGCCTCCGAATTATTCCTTGAGTTTTAGCGAGATCGTCAGAGCGAAGGTAGCGACGGGCTCGTCGCCGAACTTCGTGGGGACCGTTGCGGTGACTTCGACGGTGTCCTCGACCCGAACGCCGGGTGTGTCGATGGCCTGCTGCACAAGCCCGGCCAGCTTTCGCCCCTGCTCGCACGCGAAGTGTACGTCCCCCTCGGCCCGCTTTCGGAAATCAGCCTGGAAATCCTTGAACACGAACGCCACCTTACGCCCGCTCTGCTGGATCTGCCGCATGGCCACGTAGCCCCCGGCCATGTCCGCACCTGCGCAAAGCACACCGAAGTACATGGACCACAGGTGGTTCCGGGTCCGCCGCGTCAGCGGCAACCGGATCTCGCAGCGTTCCTCGGTGATGTCCACCACCGTGGGCCGCAGCCAGTGCAGCAGGGGAATCTTGACAAAGGAGAAAGCACGCAGCAGCGCAGTCTCCTTGAGAGTCGTCAGCGTGGGCAACGTCGCACCTCCCGGCAGCAGGGTCCGCGAATAAATGGCACAGCAAACGAGTAAACACAAGGCCACTCTCCCCCGAGGCATCCGCGCTGTAGAGGTTTTTCGAGCCCCCCCGTTCCGATCCCAGCCGGGGGCTGCGACCGTGGCGCGTTTCGTCTCCCGTTGTGCCCGTCTCCCGGCAACGGGAGTTCCTACCGCGACCCGTTTCCGTTTCGCGTCAATCCTCAGATCCTGGTGGAGGACAGGGGAGCTCGTCGTCGTGCCCGACCGGGCCGTCGAGGCGCGGAGAGCGGTGCTTGAGGACCTCGTAGGCCACGCGATTTCCGTACTGCGCGCAACGGGACAGGGACGAGTAATTCAGGAAGGGCCGGCCGGCGGGGTGTTTTCTGCTGTGAGGGACTGTGTCCCGGTGGTACCAGTTGGCAGCCACGTCGTGCAGGAACGCGGCCAAGGCTCCGTCTCCCGCTCCGCTGGTGTTACAGAGGCGCTCGGGGCCGCCCCGGTAGGGGTGGATGTGGCTGAAGACCCGCACCGGCAGGACACAGTCCTCGCGCCGCAGGAGGCGGCTGTATTCCCAGCGATTATACTCTGGGATCGACTTGGAACGGATCGACTCCCGGGTCTCCCGCTTTATCTCGTCGTCGGTGTAGCCGCAGAGGGTCAGACCACGAGCCCCTTCAGTCACCACGGCCACGTCCACCC
>CAYOTU010000275.1:0-5355 GCA_964406905.1 uncultured Myxococcales bacterium
TCACAATGGATCCCGAACCTGTCGGTGCGGGAAAGTGGACGCATAGAACAGGAACGGGCACCGCCCTGCGGGCTGGGCACCGCCCTGCAGGCTGGGCACCGGGCCTTGGCGGCCCTGGGCACCAGGCCTGCGGCCTTGGGCACCGCCAGCTACGCTGGCTGGGTTAGCCTGAAAACCTCTACAGCGTGGATGCCTCTCTTCTGAATATCCTTGACTTCCCACGGCGTCTTCGCTAAAAAACGTCTCCGCGATTGGGCCGCTAGCTCAGTTGGTAGAGCAGCAGACTTTTAATCTGCGGGTCAAAGGTTCAATCCCTTTGCGGCTCACCCATCATGGTTCCTTGATATCCATCGAATCGGTTCTCCCTTCCGTCCCCATCGTCCAGCCAGGTCAGGACACCGGCCTTTCACGCCGGCGACAGGGGTTCAAATCCCCTTGGGGACGCTACGTCAGACGGAAAAATGGGCGAATAGCTCAGTGGGAGAGCGCCGGCCTTACAAGCCGATGGTCGCAGGTTCAATCCCTGCTTCGCCCACCGAAAAAAAGGTGTTGCACGGGCCGATTCGCTGGATATACTCCTGTCACCTCGTCGGAGGTGCTGATAACTGGGGCGGTAGTTAAGTTGGTTATAACGCCGGCCTGTCACGCCGGAGGCCGCGAGTTCAAGTCTCGTCCGCCCCGCCAGTTATGAAAAGAGGGGCCCTTCATAGGGCTCCTCTTTTTTTTGCGCAGGATCCCCTGATGAAGACGCCGCCGCTGCGAATGGGCGCCAACGCATACCTCGGGATCTCCCTGATCGGTATGGCCATCCTCTCCCTCGAGATCGTCTCGATGCGGCTCTGGGCCGTGGAGAGCTACTCCAGCTTCGGCCATATGGTCCTGAGCATAGCCATGCTCGGCTTCGGGGTAAGCGGGACCCTCCTGGCCGTGACCGGGGATCGCCTGCGGGCCCGCACCGAGGCCCTCCTTGACCTTTCAAGCCTCCTCTTCCCCTTCCTGGTGGCCCTCAGCGTAATCCTGGCGCGGCAGGTGCCTTTCCATCCGCAGGACCTGATGAAGGATGGCTCCCAGGTGGCCTGGGTGGGCCTCCTCTACCTGATCCAGTTCCTGCCCTTCTTTGCCGGTTCCTTCTTTATCGGCCTTCTCCTCCTTGCAGCGGGTCCCCGGGTGGGGCGGCTATATGGCGCGGACCTGATCGGCTCCGGGCTGGGAGGTCTCCTTGCCCTGGTGGCGCTCTACCTCTTGCCCCCACGCTGGCTCCCTGAGTACGTGGTGGTCCTCGGCTTCCTCGGCTGGGCCGCGTGGCGGGCGCCGCGGCTCCTCTCCGGCCTGCGCCAGACTGCGCTCGGGGTAGCACTCCTTGCGGGCGCTGTGGGGCTCCTCGTAGCGGGGGGCGACCTGGAGATGTCCGAGGACAAGTACGTCCCCTACCGCATGTCCACCCGGGAGGTCACCAGCGCGGAGATTATCGCGGAGCGCCACGGGCCCCTGGGTCTGATCCAGGTCCTGGACTCCAGCAGCGAGCGTTGCGCGTGGGGCCTCTCAACCGCGACGCCTCCCGAGGCTGTGGTGCCGCAGCAGGCCCGCCTTTGCATCGACGGCCACGCTGGACCCTGCGTGGCCCGTGTCCTGGAGGGTGACGACGCGACCTTCATGGACTGGACCCTCTCCAGTCTTCCCTACCGGCTGATCCCAGAGGCCCGGGTCCTGCGGGTGGGGCTGGGCGGCGGCCTCGGCGTACGGGAGGCCCTGCGCCACGGCGCGCGGGAGATCACGGTAGCCGAGAAGAACGGCCAGATCGTGGACCTCCTTCGGGGGAGGCTGGGTGAGTATACCGGCGGCCTCCTGGATCGGCCCGAGGTCTCAGTGCAGGTCCGGGACGGTCGGGACCTGGCGCGGCGAAACCCAGGCGCGTTCGACGTGGTGGTCTTCCGTAGCTCCGGTGGGGGCGCGGTATCCTTTGCCGGTGCTGAGACGATCCACGAGGCATACCCGGTCACCCTGAAGGCGATCTCCGAGTATCTCGGCGCGCTGGACGAGGGCGGGATCCTGGTGCTGGAGACGACCTTGGAGCCCACCCGCCGGGCCCTGCGTCTTCTTGCGAGCGGTGCGGCCGCGTGCCGGGCGGTTGCGGGTGACGCTGGCTGTGCGGACCGGGTGGCCTTCATCCGCAGCGAACTGGTGGGCCTGCTGATCATCGGCTTGAAACCCCTCCCCGAGGCCTGGCTGGACGAGATCCGGGCCTTCGCGTGGGAGCGGCAGTTTACCGCGTCCTACCTTCCGGCGCTCACCGCGCAGGAGATTCGCTCAGACATAGAGGCTGAAGAGGAGTACTTCGCGCAGTTCGACCAGCTCGTCGAGTTCGACGAAGAGGAGCGGGGGGGGGCAGAGGCCCTTCACGATCCCTACTTCGACTGCCTTGATATCCTCCTGCGGGGTGACGCTGAAGCGCGGACCGCGTACCTGGAGGACTACCCCTTCGACCTGCGTCCCGTGCCGGACAACCGGCCCTATTTCGACGCGTTCCTGAAGGATGGCTCCGCTGCCTTTCTCCATGAGACCAGCCCTGATCCCGACAACTGGGTGCGCCGCATGCCCTATGACCTCTACGCTGAGCCCCTCCTCTGGGTCACCCTGGGCCAGGCCCTCATCCTGGGCTTCCTGATCCTGCTGATTCCTCTGTTTCGGCGGAGGGGCGGAGTGCGGCGTAAAGGTGCGGGGCGGACCGTGGTCTACTTCATGATGCTGGGCATTGCGTATATGCTCGTGGAGATGGTCCTGATCCAGTGGCTGACCCTCTTCCTGGCCGAGCCGGTCTACTCCGCATCCATAGTCCTGGCGATCCTCCTGGTCAGCTCCGGCGTCGGCTCCCTGGTCTCCGGGCGCTTCGTGGAGCGCCCGTTGCGGGGGATCACCGTGGCAGCGGCCGGCGCGGTGATGACGCTGCTGCTGTACACGGTGGCCCTGACGCCGATCCTCCGGGGGCTCATCTTCCTGCCCCTGCCGCTGCGGGTCCCGGTGACAGCGCTCCTCCTGGCCCCCGCTGGGTTCTTCATGGGCATGCCCTTCCCATTGGGCATGGCCGCTTTGGCCCGCAAGGGGCGGAACACGCTCACCGCCTGGGGCTGGGGGATCAACGGCGCTATTTCTGTTTCAGCGATAATCCTGGCTCGGGTTCTGGCGATCCGCATCGGCTTCACCGGGGTGATGGTGATCGCTGCCGCGGCCTACGCTGTGGCCTGGGTAGCCTTCCCGGGCCGAGTCGACGACTGATGCGGCTCCCGCAGGACATCCGTGACTTGGCCCGACGCGTAGCAGGTGGGGGTGCGGGCGCGCTGCGCACCGAGCCCGCGGCGGTCCCCCTCCTGGCCGCAGCCCTGGCAAAGACCACGGGCAGGCGCCTGATCGTCGTAGCTCCAACCCGTGCCCGCATGGAGGCCCTCCATGGCGAGCTCGAAGCCCTCATGCCCGGCCAACTGGTAGCGATGCCCCCCTGGCTGGCGTCCCCCTACGTGGTTGCTCAGGGAGACCGGACAGCGGAGGCGACCAGACTTGGTGCGCTGACTCGCTTCCTCCAGGAGCCCGGAGCGACCCGCTGCCTCCTTCTGACAGCGTGGGAGTGGATGCGGCGTCAGCCCGCTCCCTCGCTTCTGGACCGGCGCTCCATGCTCCTCATTACCGGCGAGCTGGTGGACCGGACCGAGCTGATCGCGGGGGTGATAGCGCTGGGTTACGGGCGGGTCGAGGCCGTGGAGGAGCCCGGTCAGATAGCGGTGCGGGGTGGCATCATCGATCTCTTTCCCGCCGGTGCGAGTCGACCAGTCCGTGTCGACCTCTTCGGAGACGAGATAGACTCCCTGGAGCACTTCGACCCCGACACCCAGAGGAACGGGGAGGTCCTGGATCTCTGCGTGGTGCCGCCGGCCCGCCTGATCTCCCTGGACGAGGACACCGTAGCCCGTCTCCGGGACGAGCTACGGGTCCTGGCGGGAGAACTGCGCTACCCCTCACGCCTTCTTAGCGACCTTCTGCGCAACCTCCAGGACGGGCAGCGCCCGCCGGAGCTGGAGGTCCTCTATCCCCTGGGGGTAGACCTGGACGCGACGGTGAGCGCGTACGGCGACGACGCGATCGTGCTCTTCGACGATCTCAGCGAGGTGCGCAAAGAGATATCAGCGCTTTGGGACGCGGAGTGGGAGCGCTACCGATTAGCCAGGTCCGCTGGCGCGCTGGTGATCCCGCCGGATCGCCTCTACCGTCCGCCCGAGGAGGCCGGGGATCTCGGCTTCCTGCCCCGCAGTATCGAGTTTGGGCGTCTGGCGGGAGTGGACACCGAGGCAGACGGCGCGCCGCTGCGGGAGGGTGCGGTGGAGAGCGGCGTGGAGCCTGTCTTCCTGCCCGGTGACGGGGTCCAGGGCCGCAGCGCGGTCTTTGCGAAAGAGGCCAGACGGTGGCTCGACGAGGGCCAACACGTTATCGTCCTCTGCGAGGGAACAGAGAGCCTGGAAAGGACCCGAAGGATCCTGGGTGCGCACGGCCTGGGCGCGATCCTGCATGAGAAGCCCTGGAGCCTTGACTGGCTCAGAGGTTTACGTCCCGCGCTGAAGGTCCGCCTGGCCCTCGGGACCGTGGCCCGTGGTTTCCTGGCGCGGCCCCTGGGCTTGGCCGTGGTCGGGGAGGTCGATCTCTTCGGGAAGCGGCCCGAGGTCCGCCGTCCGGCCCGGCGCAGGATAGCGGACGCGGTCAAGGTCTTGTCCAGCCTGGAGGATGGCGATCTCGTGGTCCACTCCCAGTACGGGATCGGCCGCTTCCTGGGCCTGGAGACCAAGGCGGCAGGAGGGCACGAGGCCAGCTTCCTCGCGCTGGAGTATGCGGAGGGCTCCCGCCTCTTCGTCCCGGTCCACAATGCGGACAGGATCCAGCGCTACATCGGCTCCGACACTCGGAAAGCCGCGGTTGACAAGCTGGGCGGCGTCACCTGGGAGAAGCGCAAGTCAAAGGCCCGGGACGCGGCGAAGAAGCTGGCCTTTGACCTGGTCAAGGTCTATGCGAAGCGCGCCGCGAAGCCCGGGTACGCGTTTTCCCCCGCGGACGAGTACTTCGAGGAGTTCGAGGCAGCGTTTTCGTATCAGGAGACCCCGGACCAGGCCCGCGCGATCCGTGACGTACTCGATGACATGGAGCGGCCGAGCCCAATGGATCGCCTGGTCTGCGGTGACGTGGGTTTTGGCAAGACCGAGGTAGCGCTCCGGGCCGCGTTTAAGGTGGTCCTCGACGGGAAGCAGGCAGCGGTCCTTGTGCCCACCACGATCCTGGCCGAGCAGCACCGGCGCACCTTTGAGGAGCGCTTGCAAG
>CAYOTU010000276.1:0-5335 GCA_964406905.1 uncultured Myxococcales bacterium
CACGGAGTTGGGGAAGCGCCTCATCGAGGACCCCTCCTGGCAGCACATCGAGGAGCTACAGGAACCCTTCATCAGCGAGTTGATGCGCTCGTCGGATCTGCCGCACCTCCTCTCCTATGTACCCTCGGGGATCTTCAACAACACCCGAATCGAACGGTGGATGCGGGTGAGCCTGGAGCGCAACCGCCTGCCCAACAGCTTCCCCCTGCTCCAACTCGAGCGTGGAAACTCGCTCTACATCGAGGCGGTACATCTGGATACGGGGGAGGAGGCTGTCTTCGGCCCGGACGAGGAAGCGTCCGTCACGATCTCCGAGGCGGTCCAGGCCTCTACCGCGCTCCCCGGGTTCTACCGCCCAGTGAAGCTGGGCGACACCTGGTACATCGACGGCAGCGTCAAGCACACCGCGCCCATGGAGGTAGCCCGCCTCAAGGGCGCGGATCTGATCATCTGCTACAACCCCTTCCGTCCCTATCACCAGGTCCCCACGAAGCGCCTCGTCGAAAACTTCGAGTCCTTGGCGGAGATGGGTCTGGTCACGGTGCTGAACCAGGCGATCCGCACGATGATCCACAGCCGCCTGGAGCTGGGCGTTGAGGAGCTGCGCAACGATCCCGCGTTCAAAGGCGACGTCATGGTGGTGGAGCCGGCCGAAGACGACGCGGCCTTCTTCAGCATGAACCCCCTGTCCTTCTGGAAACGGGCCGAGGCTGCCAAGCGCGGATTCCGCTCTGCGAAGCTCGACTTCGAGCGCTCCTTCCTTCGTCTTCGGTCTCTCCTGGCGCCCTATGGCATTGAGGTGGACCTGTCCCGCCTCGAAGAGATCGACGAGCAGATCGAGGCAGCGGGAAACGACGACAAGCGCTTGGTGCGGATCCTCACCAGGGAGCGTCCCCGCCGCAGGAATCGCCTCCGCCTCGTCCCCTCCCATACGCTTACTGCTTGATGCCAGTCACCTTGGGCCACTCCACCTGTTCGAGGATCTCGGGAAATAACCTGATGTCCCCGGATCCTGTGAGGTGCCCGAACTCCTTCGCCACTTCGCCCTCCTGGAGGGCTGGATAGGCCTTCTCGGAGATCTCGGCCCGGACCTCGGGGTCTGCCAGCGTCTTGTGGACCTCAGGGAGAAACTTGTACAGGAAAAGGATATGGAGGCCGTGGACAGAACGGAGGACCGGGGTAAAATGGTTCACATTGAGGCCCTCGACCCCGAGGGTAATCGCCTCGTCGAAGAGGTCGTAGCCCCGCTGCTCGGAGTAAGGCTTCGAGTGGTCATACTGGAACGCGTATTTGACGAAACCTGTTGAGACATCGAATTGCTCGCTGAAGTGCTCGGTAACGCTGTGAAACACTGTTTGCTCCCTGACATCCTCCTCGACCAGTCTCCGATGGAGCCCCTCCATAAATTCCTGGTGTTCGTCCTGGCATCGGACCACATCCTGCTTATCGCACTCGCTGGGGTGGCCATGACAGCAGATGATCTGCGCGTCGACGACGTAGTAGGTGTTCATATGGTCCCAAAGAAACCACTTGACCTCCCATACGGCGCGCAGCATCTCCTCGGGGATGGTGTCAGGACGGAAGACCTCGGTGAAGCGCCAGGAGATCCAGCGCCGAGCCAGGGCTTTGCGCCACGCCAGGAGGACCTCGAACCGGGGTTCGAAGTCGGCCAGGGTAGCGGCCCGCACAGCGACGGTGCGGGCCACCAAACCCTGGAGGCTATCCTCCAGGGTAGCGCCGGGGCGCACCGGATGGACCGCCAGGAGATCCGCCTCGGTGATCTTCCAGTCGCCGACCGTAGCGACCACCGCCTCGGCTCCGGCCCCGGTGAAGAGAGCGCCGGGCGTGGACGGCAGAACCACCAGGGTCGACCGGTCTTCCCCCCCACAGGAAAACGCCAGGAGCACTGCGGCTATTAGAATCGTCCGTCGCATGGGACGAAGTATAGCAGCCCACCTTGAAAGCTGTCGAGCCCTCGATTACACTCACCCGACTCTGTTCCCTTGATATGGGAGGAAATCAGATGCTCTTCGTCGATCAGATAAAACGCAGCCACCGCTGTGGTGAGTTGCGGGGGACCAACGCGGAAAAAACAGTTGTCCTCATGGGTTGGGTGCACCGACTGCGGGACATGGGCGGTCAGATCTTCGTGACCCTCCGGGACATCACCGGCTTGGTCCAGCTACGCTTCGACCCGGACGACGAGGCCAACTACGCGGCAGCGAAACGGCTCCGGTCCGAATGGGTCGTGGGCGTCGAGGGCCGGGTCGAGAGTCGCGGGGAGAACGTCAACCCGGACATGGCCACCGGCGAGATCGAGGTCGTGGTCCAGCGCCTGGAGGTCCTGGGCCAATCTGATCCGATCCCCTTCCCTATCGAGGAGGAGGTGGACGCGCACGAGGAGACCCGCCTCCGATTCCGCTACCTCGACCTGCGGCGCCCCCCCATGCAGAGGCGCCTCGTGGCGCGCTCCGAGGCCAACCGAATCACCCGGGACTACCTGCTGGCGAACAACTTCCTGGAGATCGAAACCCCGATCCTGCTGAAGAGCACCCCCGAGGGCGCCCGAGACTATCTGGTACCATCCCGGGTCCAGCCGGGGACCTTCTTCGCACTGCCCCAGTCCCCTCAGACGATCAAGCAGCTCCTGATGGTCTCGGGCTTTGACCGCTACTTCCAGATCGCGCGTTGCTTCCGTGACGAGGATCTACGGGCCGACCGCCAACCCGAATTCACCCAGGTCGACATGGAGATGTCCTTCGTTTGCGAGGATGACATCATCGAGATCGTGGAAGGCCTCCTGGTGGATCTGGTAAAGGGCATCGACGGGCGGACGATCACCCGACCCTTCCCGCGAATCTCCTACGAAAAAGCCATGGCCATCTACGGCTCCGACCGACCTGATCTGCGCTTCCCCATGGCCTTGAGAGACCTGACCGGGGACCTGGCGGGCAGCGGCTTCAAGGTCTTCTCCGCTGCTATCGAGGCAGGAGGGATGATCAAAGGCATCCTGGTGTCCGGCGGCGCTGCAAAGTCCCGCAAGGAGATCGACAAGCTCTCCGAGATCGTGGGCCGCTTCGGAGCCAGGGGCGTCCTCTGGTTCAAGCGAGACCAGGAGATGTTCAAGGGGCCCGCTGTAAAATTCCTCACCGAGGAGGAGCTGAAGCAGATCGACCGCCAGTTCTCGCCGGTGTCCGGAGATCTGATCCTGATGCTGGCCGGTCCCCGGACCATGGTGGAGCCCGCGCTGGGACACCTGCGCACCGTCCTGGGCCCTGAGGCCCACCCAGAGACCCTGGAAGAGCTGCGCTTCCTCTGGGTCGAACGCTTCCCCATGTTCGAGCGGGACGAGGAGTCGGGATCCTTGCACGCTATGCACCATCCATTCACCCAGCCGGCACCAGAAGACATCGAGCACCTCGAAGACGACCCCCTTCACGTCAGTTCCCGGGCCTACGACGTGGTCCTCAACGGTGTGGAGTTGGGGGGCGGCTCGATCCGTATCCACCAACGAGAGATGCAGGAGCGGGTCTTCCGCGCCTTGGGCATCGACGACGAAGAGGCCCAGGCCAAGTTTGGCTTCCTCCTGGACGCGTTCCGATTCGGCGCGCCGCCCCACGGGGGTCTGGCGCTGGGAATGGACCGGGTGGTGATGATGCTAACCGGCGGTACATCGATTCGGGACGTCATCGCGTTCCCCAAGACCACCCGCGCCGCGGACCTGCTTACGGGCTCGCCGTCCGCGGCCGACCCGGCCCAACTCAAAGATCTCCACCTGAAGATCGTTCAAGATTTTGATTGACCATTCGCCCGTGTTCCCTTAACTTGTCGCCGCCCGTTTCGCCCTAAGGAGAACTGAGATGGCCATCAAAAAGCTCAGCGAACTGCCCGTCGACAACCGACGGGTGTTCCTGCGTGTGGACTTCAATGTCCCGATGGACGCGGAGCATACCATCACTGACGACGCCCGGATCCAGGCTGCGCTGCCCACGATCAAGCACCTCCTCGAACGGGAAGCCAAGCTCGTGATCGCATCCCACCTCGGGCGGCCCAAGGGCCGGCGGAAGGCCGATCTCTCCCTGGAACCAGTGGGGGCCCGCCTGGCCCAGCTCCTGGATACGGAGATCATATTTCCCGAGGACTGCGTCGGCGACGGCCCCCATAAGCTCGCCGCGGCGCTCCGGGACGGACAGGTGATGCTCCTTGAAAACCTGCGCTTCGACGCGGGTGAGACAAAAAACGACGACGGATTCGCCAAGCAACTCGCCAGCTTGGCGGATGTCTATGTCAACGACGCGTTCGGCACGATGCACCGCGCTCATGCCTCCACCACGGGGGTCCCACGCATCATCAAGGACAAAGGCTACGGGCTCCTGGTCGAAAAGGAGATCGAGAGCCTCGGAAAGCTCCTCGACCGCCCGATGCGACCCTTCGTCGCCATCTCGGGCGGCGCAAAGGTCTCGGACAAAATCGGGATCCTGACCAACCTCCTCGGGAAAGTGGACCGAATGATCATCGGCGGGGCCATGGCCTACGCCTTCCTGGCTGCAAAAGGGGTCTCCCTGGGCCTCTCCCGTTTCTCAGAGGACGACGTCGAGGCAGCGGGCCGGATGATGAAGAAAGCCGCGAAGCGAGACGTCGAGATCGTCCTGCCGGTGGACCACATAGCGGCCCTGGACTTGAGCCCTGGCGGCGACTGGATCGAAGCCGGCAACGATGATTTCCCCGATGACCGCATGGGTGTGGATATCGGCCCCGAGACCCGGGAGCTGTTCCACAGGAAACTCCTGGACGCAGGCTCGGTGCTATGGAACGGCCCAATGGGGGTCTTCGAGATTCCGCCCTACGACCAGGGGACCGAGGCCATCGCCAAGGCCCTGGTCCGGAGCCCAGCTTACACCGTCGTCGGCGGCGGAGACAGCGCGGCTGCGGTCCGCAAGGCCGGGGTCTCCGCGTTCATGAACCACGTCTCCACCGGCGGCGGCGCTGCACTTGAGTACCTCAAAGGCAATGAACTCCCTGGGCTGAAAGCCCTGGATGGATAGGAGGAAGAGCATGCGGCCAAATCGACGCCCCTTCGTCGCTGGCAATTGGAAGATGAACCTGACCATCCCGGAGGGTCTGGCGCTCGCGTCCGAGCTCCGGCGCGTCGTTGAGCGGATGCGGTCCGTAGACATCGGCGTCTTCCCGAGCGCGGTAGCAGTACACCCGGTGGCAACCCGCCTTGCCGACTCCCGGATCTTCGTGGGCGGGCAGAACGTCTACGCAGGTGGCTTCGGCGCGTTCACTGGTGAAACCAGCGCAGATATGTTGAAGGATACGGGCGCAACCTGGT
>CAYOTU010000277.1:0-5304 GCA_964406905.1 uncultured Myxococcales bacterium
GCTCGGACGCCGGGATTACTCTGAAATCCGGTTTGTTCCACTTGCTGGTGCCGGGCGGAAGATGACAGACGGCGGTGGTCGGATCGATCCAGGTGCCCCCGTCGCTCCCGCCGTCTCCGTCGCACCCACAGAACGCCAATATCAACCCAAGCGAAAAACCAGCAAATCCAACTGCCCGCATCTTATTTCTCCGTTTCCGCTGTGTACGTGGGGATCATGCTACGCGCGAGCGCGCTGCGACGCGCGTCGTGCAGCTCTCCGCACTACGGAAACGCGCTGCGAACTACTGTCGGACCACGTTTTGAACTGCTGAACTGACCTGGGAACTACCTTGGCGCGTATTTTGACGTCTGGCGGACTCCCTTGGAGTACGCAGAGACGAGCTTCAACATTTGCGAGCTACCCCTTGTCCAGATGCACGTCCATCTGCGGGAACGGGATCGAGATTGACTTTGCGTCAAAGGTCTTCTTCACGTTCTCGTGCATGTCAAAGTATACGCCCCAGTAGTCCTCGGCCTTGACCCAGGTCCGCACGAAGAAGTTCACTGACGAGTCGCCCAGCTCTGCGACGAGAACTTGGTGCTCCGGATCCTTGAGGATCCGGGTGTCCCCGGCCACGAGGGCCTCCAGCGCTGCCTTGACCTTGGGGATGTCGTCTGAATACGACACGCCGAAGGTCATGTCCACCCGGCGTTTAGGCTCGGTGGAGTAGTTGGTCATGGAGTCGTTGGACAGCTTCCCGTTGGGGATGATGATGGTCTTGTTGTCGAGGGACTTCATGATCGTGTTGAAGATCTGGATCTCAGCGACGATTCCCTGGTGTCCCTGCGCGTCGATGTAGTCCCCGACCTTGAAGGGCTTGAAGAGCAGGATAAGGACGCCGCCCGCGAAGTTGGACAGGCTCCCCTGGAGGGCCAGGCCGACGGCCAGGCCCGCGGCGCCTAAGACTGCGATAAAGGACGTGGTCGCTATCCCCATCATGCTGGCGACGCTGATGAGCAGCATGGCCTTGAGGCCGATCCCCGCAAGAGAGCTGAGGAAGGAGATCACACCCGGCTCGATCTCCCTCTTTCCGAGGACCAGCTTCAGCATCCGCACGGCCATGCCCACCAGCCACCAGCCGATGACCAGGACGACGATGGCGAGTACCAGCTTGGGTGCGTAGAAGTTGAACTGTGCTAGCAGGCTATCCCACATGAGGTCCTCCCTATTTGCCCATTATGTTTGCGGTGACTGTGAGGAGCAGGCCGTTCTGGATCTGCCACTCCGGAGAGAGGAGGGGCACCCGGTAGGTCTTCATGGTGTAATCAAGGGAGGCCCAGTTGGTGAGCTTGAAGCCAAGCAAGAACTCAAACTCCGAGTTCATCAGCTCAAGGCCGGACATGTCCGAGCCGTCCTTGTTGGTGGGGATGAAGCTGGAGAGGAAGGGATACATGAACTCGGCTTTGGCCTGGTAGTTGATCAGGGCCTTGTACAGGCCCTTCATTACCACTCGCACCTCGCCGCCGAGCTGGACGGAGTCCTTCATCTGCTTGACTTCGAAGTAGTCAGTGGACTCGTCGTCAGCGGGGTTGAAGCCCTCCTGGGTGAAGACCTCCCACGCGCCGATGCCGAGGCGGGTCTGCAAGGTAAACGCCTTGTGGCGCACCGGGTCGGCCCAGAGGCCGACGCTCTCCCTCAGGATAGCGGGGGAGAACGCGTCGGTGAGGTTGATCCGGTCCTTGGGCAGTGAGATATCGCCGATGAGCGCGCCGTCAGCGTTCAGCATCGCTACGGATGTCGGTTTATCGAAGATGGCGTAGCCCGGGAGGATCGCTGTCTTGACCTTGAAATTCCCGTAGGGGCCCCACCAGGTCATCTTCGGGATCTGGTAAATGTAGGTGGACTCGAACTCGAAGTTGTCCAGGGACTTGACGAAGTCCTCGAGGAGCGGGGTCTTGGAGTAGCTCAGCTCCCACTTCAAGCTGTTGAGCCAGATGTGTCCGCCTTTGCCCACATAGTCGATGCCGCCGCCAATGATCCCGCCCAGAACCCAGTTGATCCCGTCGGGGATGCTCACCACGTCTTTGTTGTGGTTGAAGCTGAAGGTCCCGGAGGCCTTGAGCAGCGGATGCCAGCCCACGGCCCGCTCGGCAGCGGGCGCGTCCGGCTTGTCAGCCAGCATGTCGGCGGGGTTCAGCGTGGGCTGGGCCGCAGCCGGGGCCGCTACGACCACCAGGATAACGAGAACAGAGAGAACGAAAACGATGGCGCGCATGGAAAACTCCTTTCGATATACCGATAAAACTTAGCACTTATTCTGGTATACCGAAATCGCGTTGTCAAGAGATCAGACGGAGAAGAAACGGGAGCCACGGTCGCTGGCTCCCGGCTGGGATTGGGAGGAACCACGGTCGCAGGCTCCCGGCTGGGATCGGTTGGGAGCTAGATGTACAGGCCGGTGGGGTCGATTTCCACGCGCAGGAGCTTCAACTCCTGCGCGGTCGGCGCGTCGTTCTTGCCGATTTCGTCGGGGATGACCAGCTCGAAGCCGGTGCTCTCGATGACCTGCTCCACGGTGACGCCGGGGTTGGTGGCGAGGAGCTTCATGCGCTTGGTCTCGTCGTCGTAGCCCAGCAGCGCCAGGTTCGTCACCACGCGGTAGGGACCTGAGTCCTTCGCGAGTCCGGCGCGTTCCCTAGCACCGGGGCCGTCCAGGTAGCCCGCGGTGGTGACAAAGTCGATCTTGGGCACGAAGCGGCGGGCCGTATGCTGCATCACAGCGATGGTCTTCCAGCAGGACGAGCCGATGTCGTTCGCGCCGCCCGAGCCCGGGAGGCGGACCTTGGGGGTCGGCTGGGGGCCGATCACCGTGGAGTTCAAGTTTCCGTAGGGGTCGATCTGCGCGCCGCCCAGGAAGCCGTAGTCCACCATGCCCCGCTGCGCGGTCTCCATCAGGTCGCAGATCCCGAGCGCGGCGAAGGCCTTGTAAAAGGTCTTTGAGTCGCCCACGCCCAGGGGAAGGATCTCCAGGGTCCCGCCGACGCCCCCGAACTCGAACATGGGGATCAGGTTCGGCGCGTGCATCCGCTTGGCGAGGGCCGCGGCCAGCATGGGGATGCCCGTGCCGATGAACGCGGAGGTCTCGTCCTCCATCTGGCGGGACGCGATGCAGATCAGCAGCTCGTTGTTGTTGTATTCCATGACGTCACCTCCCCAGGGCTTTGGACTTGAGGTCAGCGACGTGGTCCGCGCCGAGCTTCTCCAGGAGGGCCTGGTGGCTTCCCACGCCGGTGACCCACTCGTCGAAGTAGGCCTTGGTGCCCTCCTCGGTCTTCACGGCCTCCATGTACATCTTGAGGTGGTCGCCGTCTCGATCGTGGACGTAGCACATCTCCCCGGGCCAGGAGCCAAGGGGGTGATGAACGATAGCGTCCACCAGGAACCACGGGATGATCGTCCTGTCCGGATGCTCTCGGATTTCGTCGGTGTCAATGATCTCCTCCACGGAGACGATCAGGCGCTTGGACGCGCGTGCCAGCTCCCACGCGAAGCCCGTGATCCCGTCTATCTGGACGTTGCCGTACTTGTCAGAGCGATGAGCGTGGATGATCCCCACGTCCACCATGGTCGCGGGCAGGGCCGCGTACTTCTGTCCGGTGAACGGACAAGTGATGGTCTTGGCGCCGCTGTAGTTGAAGGTGTCCGTGCCCAGCATGGACCGGCTCGGGATGAAGCTCACCCCCATGGCCGCAGCCTTGAGCCGCCAGGCCAGGGCAGCGTTGGACCACTCGGAGATCTTGAGTGTTCCGCCCTCGGCCGCGCGCCGCAGGATATGAGAGATCCCGAAGACCTCCCAACCCTGGTAGGTCATCTCCGTCGCGGTGACGCAGCCGCCCGCTATCAGGCATTCGGTCTCCATGACGCCCTGGCCCGCGAAGCGCAGATCTTTGAAACCCTGGCGCACGATCTCGCGGGAGATCCCCATCGGGGCTCGCACGCTGCCGTACAGCTCCGTAGCGAGGAAGTCGCCTTCTTTGATGAAGCGGCCCACCGCCTCCTTCTCGTCCATGACTTTGTCCACCAGCTTCATGGACTTGTTGTCACGCATCCACGCGCGGATCTCGTCCATGTCCGGGTTAAGCAGGAGCTCTGCGTTCCCCGATTCTTGCTCAGCCATGCTCACCTCCCACAGCGTCCAGAGTTTTAGCCCGAAGGCACGATACCCGAATTGCTCGATGGTGATAGCATGGTTACGGCCGCGGGTTCAAGTCCGTCCGTGCTCAGATTTGATCGGTAATCAGCAGGGGCGTCGTGCCGCGTCGTCAGGGAGTGATGAAGGATCCCGCGATCGCTGTGAGCGCGTCGAAGACCTCGGAGGTGACCTTTGCACCGTCGGGGATCTTCCACGCTATGGAGATTGCTACGTGACCCTTGCAGAGAAGGTAGGCCGCCTCCCGGTGGAGCCGGGCGCCTTTCTCAACCTCCTCCTGCGTGCGGCGGCTCGTGTCGCTGTAGTAGCAAGCGGCTTGGGCGATATTGCAGCGGGCGCCCCGGTGGAAGCGATGCCGCTTCAGGAATTCAGGGTCTTTGTTCGCGTAGCCCGCCTCGAACGCTGCCTCCCGGGTCGCGATCAATGCCCCGCACGCGCGGTCGCCCAGGGGGTACTCTACGATCTTGAGTCCCCGGCCCATGGGGTGGTTGAGGTAGTAGTCGCTGACCGTTACGTCGTGCTCGTTGCCTTCGATCACCTTGATCTCCCGGGTCCCTACCGGCAGCACCAGGGCCCCGCCCTTGGAGAGCTTCACCTGGACCGGCTTCGCTTCAGCCGAGATCGGGAGGGTCGGGGTCTTCATGAACGGCGCCGGGCGAGGGTCCTCCGGAGCCACGGTCGCAGGCTCCCGGCTGGGATCGGCAGGAGCCACGGTCGCAGGCTCCCGGCTGGGATCGTTCGGGGAGGTCGTCTCCGGTTCCCCATTACAGGACAGCAGCAAAATCGATATCAACAGGATCATGACAGCGCGCATGTTCATCTCCGAGATCCGTGACTAAAAAACCAGCTCAAGCCCAGCCTGGAGGATATGGTAATCCACCAGATATGTGCCAGAGTTGGCCGCAGCGGACGGCTGGCCCAGGTAATGCTCGTTGCATAAAACAGGGTTCGTGTAGGGGGCCGTGCAGGTGCTGCTGGGCACCTGCTGGTAGATCCGAGATTCCTCCTCGGTGACCACCACCGGGAGCTGGTAGATGTAGCTGTAGGCAAGCGAGAGGTCAAACTTCCAGAATCGCACCGTGAGCCCCGTGGATGGCGAAAAGCGGTGAAAG
>CAYOTU010000278.1:0-5303 GCA_964406905.1 uncultured Myxococcales bacterium
ACCAGGAGTCCCTGGATATCCCCAATGGGGATATCCAGGGACTCCTGGTATCCGGGCATGGGTAACGGCGAGGGGAGCAGGTTTGTCCCGTTGAATGATTGCACAACGTAAACCAGGTGCCGGAACTCGTCGAAGGTCCAGCCAATGGCCTCGTAGAGAGCGATGCCTTCGGGGTTGACGATGGACGAGAGGTACACCGGCTCCTCTGGTTCCTGCCCCTCTGGGAGCAGCCGGTATCGCTGAACCATGCGGAGGAGGTGCTGGTACTGGTCCTCGGGGAGCGCGTCCCTTGTCTTCACCACCCAGTCGTCGAGGATGTAGTTGGAAGCGTCAATAATCGCGTGAAGCTCCGACACGCCGATGGTGGGTTTCAGTTCCTGCGTGTCCTTGGGCAGGAGCTTCCAGCGTTGGAGCACCAGGTCCACGTACCCGTTGGGGTCCGTCACCGCGGATGCGGGTTCGGGCTCCTCCAGGAGGTAGTACGCGGACCGCGCCGGGACCTCGTAGAGCGCAGGCTGTGGGAAAATCTCTGAGCGCTTCACGGCCCACAGCCCCACCACGTGCGCAAGCTCCACGTTCAGACCTCCCCCGCAGAGCTGTGGCAGGTATACCTCAGCAGGCTGGAAGGACTTCACCTGGGTCGATAGCCTGTCCAGTGCAGCGTGAGGGCCGGCCGCGAGGGGCCAGCCTTCGGTGTACAACTCGTAGAGGAAGACGTTATCCACAGGCACTCCGAGGACCGCTGGAGCTAGAGCAGGCTTCGCGCCGGCGTAGACCTGTTCGAAGGGGGTGTCGTCGTCGGTCAGGTAGACCACCTGGACCGAGGCCCCGGCAGCCAGGAGGTCGTGGATTCGGCCCAGAGCGGCCCACTCATCGCCCTTATGCGCGAAGATGAAGAGCGCACCCCACTCAGGATCATGACAGTCCTTTGCGCAGGACCAGTTGTCCTCGTCCGGATCGCAGACGCCGTTGCCGCAGCCGGTCTCGGGGATAGAGAAATCAGACGATGCAAGGTCAGAGGCCCCGTCCCACGCTTGAATATCCGTTCCCGGACCCTGCGAATCCGCTACGTTGCCCCAGTCTGCGTTCAGGGAGGTATCCCCGGGGACGTCTTCGGGCACCGGCGTGCCGCTGCCTCCATCACAGCCCACCACGCCGCTCAGAGCGAGGATGAGGCAGAGCAGGATCATGAACCTCACGGCCCGGATTCCTCAAAGTAATACGCGACGATCCCGGAGAGCCCAGCCGCGCTGTTGACCGGATGCAAGGTAAGAAGGAAGCGCTCCGCTAATTGCCCCCCGAGGTCGACCCGCGTCGGAGCGTTCCCGGCTCGGAGCCGTAGCACGCGGCTCCGAGATCCGTCAGCGGTATGGACCTTCACGGTCAACTCCGGAGGCACTGCAGTGTTAGCGCCCGGCAGGGAGCAGCGGTGTAGCAACAGATGGCTCCAGGAGCGTACCTTGCCTCCGTCCAACACGAGCTGCTCTTCCGCATCATGAGGGACCCAGCATGTCGGCGGATGGCCGTCTGCGAGGCCCTGGATTTGTAGCGGCGGAATCCGCCGGGAATCCGGATGGTGAATAGAGATTTGCAACTCGTTCGGCGGAATTGTGACCCTTCCGGGCCACAGGGAAAGCGTCTCGTTCATGCTATTCGTCCCCGCATCGAGATTCCCCGCCGGAAGCGCCGTCAACCCGGTCCCCTTGCTCAGGCCCGGGGGTTCCTCCCGGAAGATACGCAGGGGATCCTTCATCAGGGTCAGCACCAGGAAAACGAAGAGGAGGCACACCGTGATGGTGATCAGAACCCATCGGCTGAGGGGATGAGCGTCGACGGATACGGTGGACATGGGAGAAGTCATCGAACCGAAGCGCTGGATATCGTGCTCCGTGGTTTTCTTCTCAAGCAACACCGGGAATCCACCAATTGGGGGATGGGACTCCGGCGGGCGGGTATTGCTGGCACCACAGACGGGGCATCGCGGCCCCTCATTCAGTGGTGCTCCACATCGGATGCACTCGTCCATGTAGGCGAAGATATCACCCTGACCACCAAGGATTCAAGTGAACAGTTGGTTTGACAGCCCCAGGGGGCCGGGGCTACCCTGCGGACAGCGGGCAGGTAGGGATGGAATTGGACGACAGACCACGGCACAAGATCCTCTGTAAAGGGAAGTACTACACGTACGTGGTCGCGTGCATGCACAACTGCAAAGAGCCTCATTTTTGCCGTGAGTTCTGGGCCTTCTTTCGAACAATGGGACTTACGCCGGCGAGTTACTATAATGAAGGCGGCATAGGAGATGAGATCATGAGACGAGTGGTCTTCGACTGTGATCGGTGTGGGAAGCGTGACCTGACCGAGGTCTACGGACTCTACAACCGAGAAGGGGAGGGGGAGGAGAACCTCCTCGGTGAGGACGAGCGGTTCGAGCAGGTCACAAAGGTGGGGCACAACGCACAGCTTGTGGAAGCCCTGACCTTCGGCACCCTCCGTTCCCTTGAGGAGGGCCTTGGTTGGGTGCATTATTGTCGGCGCTGCTTCATGACTGTCTCAGACAACTTAGCCAAGATAGCGAACATCAAGAAGCCGGCAAAGGTGAAGCCGCGGCCCGGATTATCCACAATAGACGATCCCAGCCGGGAGC
Source organism: uncultured Myxococcales bacterium (assembly GCA_964406905.1). GTDB lineage: Bacteria > Myxococcota_A > UBA9042 > CAIXZC01 > CAIXZC01 > CAZNWW01. Next base: position 2,648 of record CAYOTU010000278.1, read on the forward strand.
CCGCGACCGTGGAACCCGATCCCAGCCGGGAGCCCGCGACCGTGGAACCCGATCCCAGCCGGGAGCCCGCGACCGTGGAACCCAAGCCGAAAGCAAAAACAAAGCCCAAGGCTAAGGCGAAAGCGAAGCCCAAGAAGAAGAAGTCAGGGAATCTGAACCTGACTCGAGGTGCCAAGAAATAGCCTGCCCATCTCGATTTTTTCGTTTTCGCCCGCACTTCGGTACAATCTCCGTGGAGGCCCTCCGCGGAGTAGAGCATGGAAATATACCGCGTCAGCAGAAAGAGCAGGGCCCTAGGCACGGGGATCCCCCGTTGTGTCTCGGGAACCGGAGCCCACTCCCTCAACGTGGTCCGGGGCTGCCTCATGGCCTGCGCGTACTGCTCCTACAGGGCCCTCCCGTCGAGTCCAGCGGACGACGAACTGTACATCTACCAGGACATAGCGGAGCAGCTTCGTGAAGAGTTGGACCGCATGGACCGCAGCGGCCATCGTCCACCCTTGATCCTGCTGAACACCGGCAGCGACTGCTTCATGGGGCTCGCTGAGGTGGACCGCATCGCCACGGACTGCATCGCACTGCTCCTGAAGCGTCGGATCCCTGTCCAGATTACGACCAAGGGGGCCATACCGCGTGACCTCGTCGCGCTCCTGGCTCGACACGCGGACCTCGTTCAGGTCCAGACGTCTGTCCCCGCTGTTTCCGAAGCGTTCTACGCTCGTTTCGAGCCCAACGCACCAGGTCTTGACAGCCGCCTGGCCATGCTCCGCGCTCTCGCTGGTGCGGGACTCGACGTCCGCGTCCGAATCGAGCCGCTGATACCTACCGAGAACGATTCTGAGCATGAGTTGGAGGAGGTTCTCCGCGCTGTCTATCGCGTCGGCGTCCGCCGAGTCTCCGCAGCATACCTCCAGATGAGCCTAGGGGTGGAGAAACGTCTCCGAGCGCGCATCGGGCCGATGCGCACCAACCTGATTGGTCAGTGGTACCGGCGGGAGGTCCCCTCGGCCCACCCCATCCGGGAGGATGCGAGGGAGCAGGCCGCCATCCTTCCGCCCCGCGCACATCGCCTCGATGCCTACCGAATCCTCTGGACGCTGGCCCGCAACCTCGGCATGGGGATGTCGATCTGCGGCTGCCGTAACCCGGACATCGGCGGAGGCGCCTGCTACAGAGTTCCCGCCGGCACCCCGGGCGTCCATGCCCCGAAAAAACAGCTCGAGTTGCTGTGACGTGGTAGCTTCCCGACTGTTGTATGGCAATTGTGGATCGCTACAATGGGGCCGACCCAAATTCCCGACGGGAGATCATGTTGCACCGAAACCTCATCTTCCTTGCCCTTCTCATAACTGTAGTCTTTGGGAGCGTCGCACGCGCGGACGACCCGCGCGCCAGCGGCGTGCTGCCGCCCCTACCCATAGACGACGAACCCCTGAAAGACGGGAAGCCCGTTGAACCTTCGGACCCTGCGCCGGACGCCCTGGTAAAGGACCCTGGAACGGTCACCGCAGTAGAGACCCCCAAGGAAGAGGATTTTGAACCGGATTGGATCTGGACGCCCGAGCCCTCGCTGGCAGCGGCCATGGACGCTCTTCTGGGCCGCCGGGATCTGGTCGGCGCAACGGTCGGTATCTTCGCGGTGGAGTATCCGACGGGACGGATCGTCTACCAGCACCATCAGGACGCGTCCCTCAAGCCAGCGTCGGTGATCAAGGTCCTCACCGCAGCAGCCTTCCTGGAGGAGTTCGGAGGTGACCATCGCTTTACCACCATCTTGCGTTCCGACGGGGCCTCCCTCTGGCTTGTGGGCGGAGGAGATCCAGGCCTCGGCGTTACGGACTTGAAGACCCTGGCTGCCAGGGCAAATGAGACCGGGATAACCGAGGTTCGGCAGGTATTTGTTGATGCGACCCTATTCGACGACGAGGATCTGCCGCGCCACTACGACACAAAGAAGACCGACGCCTGGTACCGGCCCGACGTGGGCGCAGCCGCGGTTGAGGACGGCGGCATGCGGGTCAAGATTATGCCTGGTAAACGCCTCGGCGGCGGTGTCCTCGTTGAAGTTTCGCCTGCGACGGACTACTTCATCGTGGACAACACCGCTACCACGACCGAGGACGATCGCGGGGACCTTGAGGTGAGGGTCCGAGAGTCTCGGGGCAGGGCCGGAGTCTACATCCGCGGAAGCCTCCCACAATCATCAAAGGGCGTCACAGTACGCCGCCGTGTTCCGGACCCCAACCTCCTGGCGGGCTGGCTCCTGATCCGGGAACTGAAGGCCGCGGGGATCCGGGTGAAGGAGCGCGCACCGGGCATGCGCGCAGCGGCAGCGAACTCCGCATCGGTACATGTGCTTCGTTCCAATCGGGTTCAGAGCGACGTGATCCGCATGATCAAACGCTCCAACAACTTCGTCGCTGAGCAGCTTACCAAAAACCTGGGAAGGAGCTGCACCCCCCGCACCTGGGACTGCAGCCTGAAGCGCATGCGTTGGCTGGTACGGCGTATCGGGCTTCGTAGCGAACGCTTTCGCCTGGAGAACGGCTCCGGGCTCTACGACGCGAACCGTCTCTCCGCCCGCCAGCTCGTGCGGTTCTTCCTGGAGGCGGCCAACCGCGCCAGTATCGCGCCCGTTCTGGGACGCGCCCTCGCA
>CAYOTU010000279.1:0-5295 GCA_964406905.1 uncultured Myxococcales bacterium
CCTAGTTGCCACGCGGCGCCTGTACTTCGAGAATCGTTGGCGGGACGGGTCCGTTCCGCCGTTATGTCTCTTCGTTGCCGGGGTAGGAAATGAGTTCCATCACCAACGCGAGGCTCCGCATTCGTAAAGACTTCGGATCCATCCAGTCCGTAGTCGGCGTCCCGGACCTGATCAAGGTCCAGAAGCGGAGCTACGAGACCTTCCTTCAGAAGAACGTCCCACCGGAGCAGCGCCAGAACGCAGGACTCCAGGCGATCTTCAAGGGCATCTTCCCGATCGGCGACATCAACAAGGTCGCCATCCTGGACTTCCAAGAGTACAAACTCGAGGAGCCCAAGAACGACACCGAGGAATGCCGGAAGCGCGGTATGACCTATCAGGCCCCCGTGCGGGTCAAGGTGCAGCTCCAGATATGGGACGTGGATGAGGACACCGGCGAGAGGACCATCCGCGACTTGAAGGAGCAGGAGGTCTACTTCGGGGAGATTCCCCTGATGACCGACACCGGTACCTTCATCATCAACGGCACCGAGCGTGTTGTGGTGAGCCAGCTCCACCGGTCTCCTGGGGCCTTCTTCGAGCACGACAAGGGCAAGACCCACACCTCTGGAAAGCTCCTCTATTCCGCGCGGATCATCCCCTACCGCGGCTCCTGGATCGACTTTGAGTTCGATCATAAGGATTTGCTGTATGTACGGATCGACCGGCGGCGGAAGCTCCACGCCACGGTGTTGCTCAAGGCCCTCGGATACTCTACCCAGGAAATCCTCGACCAGTTCTACGACCGCGAGAGCATCCGCCTGGATGAAGAGTCGCGCTTCGTCAGGCGCCTGGACCTGGACCTGCTCTCGGACAAGTGGGCCACCTTTGAGGTGCGGGATCCCAAGACCGGCAAGCTCATGGTCAAGAAGGGAGCCCGATTCCACGAGAAGGCCATAAAGCGTCTCCAGAAGGCCAGCGTCACCGAAGTGATCCTTGAAGACGAGCAACTCGTCGGCAGGGTCTTCGCACACGACATTATAGACGAGGACACCGGCGAAGTCCTCTTCGAATGCAACGACGACATTGACGAATCCAACATCGAGACCCTGAAGACAAGGGGCGTCTCGGAGTTCGAGATCCTCTTCTTCGACGACCGCAACGTGGGTGCATACCTGCGCAACACCCTCGCGGTGGACAAGACCCCGGATTCCGACGAGGCCGTGATGGATGTCTATCGGCGGCTGCGCCCAGGCGACCCATCCACCCCGTCTCAGGCGCGCAACTACTTCAACAATCTGTTCTTCAACGCGTCCCGCTACGACCTCTCCGCTGTCGGCCGCCTCAAGATGAACTACAAGTTTGGGATGGACGAACCGCTGGACCTGACGGTCCTCACCAAGCGGGACATCCTTGAGGTAGTCCGCTACCTGATCGAACTGCGCAATGGCCGCGGCGACGTGGACGACATCGATCACCTGGGTAACCGCCGGGTTCGATCTGTCGGGGAGCTGCTGGAGAACCAGTACCGGGTCGGTCTCGTCCGCATGGAGCGGGCGATCCGAGAGCGCATGAGCATGAGCCAGGAGATCGACACGCTCATGCCCCATGACCTTATCAACTCCAAGCCCGTCTCCGCGGTGGTCAAGGAGTACTTCGGGTCAAGCCAGCTCTCCCAGTTCATGGATCAGACCAACCCCCTGTCAGAGCTGACCCATAAGCGGCGGCTCTCTGCCCTGGGGCCAGGCGGCCTCACCCGGGACCGGGCTGGCTTCGATGTCCGAGACGTTCATTCGACTCACTACGGCCGGATCTGCCCTATCGAGACCCCGGAAGGCCCGAACATCGGCCTGATCTCTTCACTCTCCACCTACGCACGGGTGAACGAATACGGCTTCATCGAGACCCCGTATCGGGAGGTCAAGGCTGGCAAGGTCACCAAGAAGGTCAACTACTACAGTGCGCTCGAGGAGGAGCGGCACACGATCTGCCAGGCCAATACTACGATGGACAGCAGGGGCAAACTCAAGGACGAGCTGATCCATGCAAGGCAGCGCGGTGATGTCCTCATGGTGCCCAGGGAGCAGGTGGACCTCATGGACGTGGCGTCCAACCAGGTCGTATCTGTGGCCACATCCCTGGTACCTTTCCTGGAGCACGACGACGCCAACCGCGCCCTGATGGGCTCCAACATGCAGCGACAGGCGGTGCCCCTCCTGCGGGCCAGCGCGCCGCTGGTGGGAACCGGCGTCGAGAAGGTCGTCGCCAGGGACTCCGGCGTCACCGTGGCCTCCCGCCGCGTCGGCGTGGTGGAAAGCGTGGACGCGAACCGTATCGTGGTCCGCCCCACCGGCGAGGACGCGGACACCGAGGCCAAACCCGATATCTATAACTTGATCAAATACCAGCGCTCCAACCAGGACACCTGCATCAACCAGCGTCCCATCGTGCGTAAGGGAGATCTTGTCCACTCAAACGAGGTCATCGCGGACGGTCCATCCACGGACAACGGCGAACTGGCCCTCGGCCAGAACGTGGTCGTGGCCTTCATGCCCTGGGGCGGCTACAACTTCGAGGACGCAATCCTCGTAAGCGAGCGGCTCCTCCACTCCGACACCTTCACCTCGATCCACATCGAGGAGTTCGAGAGTGCCGCCCGGGACACGAAGCTAGGCAAGGAAGAGATCACCCGGGATATCCCGAACGTCTCCGAGGAGGCTCTGGCTGATCTCGACGAAAGCGGTATGATCCGCATCGGCGCGGAGGTCACCCCGGGCGACGTTCTTGTGGGCAAGATCACTCCCAAGGGCGAGACCCAACTCTCCCCCGAGGAGAAGCTGCTGCGCGCTATCTTCGGCGAGAAGGCCGGAGACGTCAGGGATACCTCCCTGCGGGTACCCACGGGCGTCCGTGGCACGGTCATTGCTGCCAAGATTTTCTCCCGCAAGGGCGTGGACAAAGATGAGCGGACCCGGGAGTTGGAGATCCTCGAGGAGGAACGAATCCTCAAGGACCAGGACGACGAAATCCGCATCATAACCGAGACGGCCTACACCAAGGTCCGAGGATTTCTGGTGGGACGGAAGACCGCCGCGGAGGTCGTCTCCGACGCTGGCAAATCCTACCTGGGAGAAGACAAGAAGATCACCGCCAAGGACCTTGACAAAATCCCGAAGGATCTCTGGCGGCACATACAGCTTGGGGACGATTCGAAGACAGAGGACAAGGTCTTCCGGATCTTGGAGAACCTTGAAGACCTGATCCACGCATGCAAAATTCTCTTCGGGGAGAAGCTCAAGCGTCTGAAGCGCGGCGATGAGTTGCCCCCTGGCGTAATCAAGATGGTCAAGGTCTATGTGTCCATCAAGCGGCGGCTTTCCGTGGGCGACAAGCTCTCCGGCCGCCACGGCAACAAGGGCGTTATCTCTCGGATCCTCCCGGTGGAGGATATGCCCTTCCTCGCGGACGGGACTCCGGTGGATATGGTGCTCAACCCCCTGGGCGTTCCCTCCCGCATGAACGTCGGCCAGATCCTAGAGGTCCACCTCGGATGGGCTGCGTACAACCTGGGCCGAGAGATCCAGGCGGCCATCGACGAGCACTACTCGCCGAAGAAGCTCAGGGCACTTGCGGTTGAAATTTTCTCCCAGACTGACGTGGCCATCGACATCCCGGAACTTGACGACGAGGCCATCCGGCGTCTCCTCGTAGACCATTCCAAGGGCGTACATGTATCCACGCCCGTCTTCGACGGCGCCAGCGAGGACGAGATCAAGGCGCTCCTCACCCGGGCCGGCGTCTCCATCCGGGGCCAGGAGATCCTCTTCGACGGGCGTACGGGCGATCCCTTCGCCCAGGATGTCACCGTCGGCGTCATGTATATCCTGAAGCTCCACCATCTGGTGGATGACAAGGTCCACGCTCGCTCCACGGGACCCTACTCCCTCGTCACGCAGCAGCCCCTGGGCGGCAAAGCCCAGTTCGGCGGCCAGCGCCTCGGCGAGATGGAGGTGTGGGCCATGGAGGCTTACGGGGCCGCGTACACGCTCCAGGAGTTCCTGACGGTAAAGTCCGACGACACCATAGGTCGGACCCGGATGTACGAGGCGATCGTCAAGGGCGAGAACATCCTCGAATCCGGGCTTCCCGAGTCCTTCAAGGTCCTGATGAAGGAGATCCGCTCCCTGGGGCTGGACTGGGAACTCATTGAGGCGGACAAGGACGAAATCCCGAACACTTGATACGGAACCGGGCGCTGCCCGACGGGGGATGGCCGTGAGAGACATCTTCAACTTCTTCGACAAACCCAAGGATCCGCTCAACTATGTGGGCGTACATGTGGGTCTGGCATCCCCAAAACAAGTCAAGAGCTGGTCGTTCGGCGAGGTCAGAAAGCCTGAGACGATCAACTACCGGACTTTCAAACCGGAGCGAGACGGGCTCTTCTGCGCGCGCATCTTCGGGCCGGTGAAGGACTATGAGTGCAACTGCGGCAAATACAAGCGCATGAAGCACCGTGGTATCACTTGCGAAAAATGCGGCGTGGAGGTGATCCAGGCCAAGGTACGCCGGGAGCGCATGGGGCACATCACCCTGGCGTCCCCCGTGGCGCACATCTGGTTCCTCAAGTCCCTCCCCAGCCGCATCGGCCTGGTGCTGGACATCGCGCATAAGGATCTGGAACGGGTCCTCTACTGCATCTCCTACATCGTCCTCGAACCCGGTGATCCGGCCATCGGCCTCAAGCACGCCCAGATCATCGACGAAGAGGAGTACGAAAACCTCCTGGATGAATACGGCGAGGAGAGCTTCCGGGCCGGCATGGGCGCAGAGGCGATCCGCGAGCTCCTCGAACAGGTGGAGTTGGACGAACTGGCCGAGGTGCTCCGGGAGGACCTCAAGGTCACGACCAGCGAGGCCAAGAAGAAGAAGCTGGCCAAACGGCTCCGCGTCGTCGAAGCCTTCCGTGACTCGGGCAACCGCCCCGAGTGGATGGTCCTGACACATCTTCCGGTGCTGCCGCCGGATCTGCGGCCTCTGGTACCCCTGGATGGGGGACGCTTCGCCACCTCAGACCTCAACGATCTTTACCGCCGGGTGATCAACCGCAACAACCGTCTGATGCGCCTCAAGGAGCTCAATGCTCCTGAAATTATTATAAAAAATGAGAAAAGAATGCTACAGGAGGCCGTCGACGCGCTCTTCGACAATGGCCGCCGCGGCAAGGCAATCACCGGCCCCAACAAGCGCCCCCTTAAGTCCCTCTCGGACATGATCAAGGGCAAGCAGGGGCGCTTCCGCCAGAACCTACTGGGC
>CAYOTU010000280.1:0-5262 GCA_964406905.1 uncultured Myxococcales bacterium
AAAATGGATAAGGATCGTCCGGGGGCAGCGCCCTGGGCAGCGGGGGTCTTCCTGGCGAGCCTGGGCCTCTATCTCTGGCAGTTGGCCCCCGGGGTCTTTTGGCTTGACTCCTCGGAATTCGTCGCATGCGCGCGCACCGCTTCGATCCCCCACCCGCCCGGCACCCCGGGCTACGTGGTCCTTGCGCATCTGGCCAGCCTCCTGCCCCTGGGCTCCGTCGCGTTTCGGGTGAACCTCTTGAGCGCACTCCTGGGCGCGGGGGCCATAGCCGCTCTGTTCCTCGCTGCACGGACGCTCCTGGCCCGGATTCGGACCCCCGAGATCCTCACGGACGGCGCCATGGCCCTCCTGGTCCTGGCCCTGGCCCTGTCCCGGGCTGCGTGGTTCCAGGCGATCCGCGCGGAGGTCTACACTCTGGACTACATGGTGAGTGCTTTCGCCGTCCTCCTGGCCCTCCACTGGGACGCAGCGCCTGCAACGCGGACCGGCTACGTCCTCCTCGTCGCGCTCGTCCTGGGCGTCGGCCTGTCCAACCACCACTATCTGGTTATCCTGACCCTGCCCGCTTTTCTGGCTTTCCTCTTGTCCCGCCCAGAGGGGCGGACCTGGCTGGCGCCGCGGCGCGGCGGTCTACTTCTGGGCCTCGCAGCTACCGGGCTACTCCTCTACCTGTTCCTGCCCCTGCGATACGGCGCGGGCGCGGACCTCGCCTGGGGGGACACGACCAGCCCCGGGGGCTTCCTGGGCGTTGTCTCGGCCCAGGCCTTCCACCTGAGCATAACGGAAATGCCCCGGGCCTCCTTTCTCGATGCCTGCACGACAATCCTGGCTAGCTGGGTCGGCCTCCTGGGGCCGACCCTCTTCTTCGCCGGGCTCCTGGGCTTGGCCGCCTGGGTCTGGAGGTCCCCCCGGATCGGCGGTTTCCTGGCCCTCCTGGTGGCAGCGGGCGTCATCTCCAAGGCGATCATGTACCTGGACGTGGAGAACCCCGACGACCACGGCTACTTCTTCGTGGGACTCCAGGCCCTGACCCTGGCAGCGACGGGGCTCGTCCTGCCCGTAGAGGCCCTGATTCGACGCTTCCTCACCAAGGAGACGGCTGCGACCATCGCGGCGGCAACGGCTCTCCTGGTGGGTGCGGGAGCCGTCGCTGGAAACGCTCTGACCTTCGAGTCGGAGCGAGGGGAGCTTGGCCTCCGGGAATTCTACGCGCCCGACGCGTTCAACCGATCCTTCCTGGAAAGCCTGCCACCGGATGCGGTGCTCATGCCGTCCTACTACGCGATCTTTTTCAACCACGTCTACCACCGCGGGGTTGAGCAGCGGCGGCCCGACGTGGCCCTGCTGCACCAATCGTTCTTTCGCCGGATCGAGGACGGCGCGCCATACGCGTCCCTGATCCGGCGGCGCCACCCGGGCCTGGCCCCGGTGGTGGATGAGCACCATGCCACAGGCTTCTTCCCTTGGGACGCGCTCCTGACGGTAGCGGCCCGGCGCCCGGTAATCCTCGAGGTGGACGTGCTGGAGCTGGACGACGACGATCCGGCCCGGGACGCTGTATCCCTGGGTGATGGCGGCCTGGATCTCGACTGGGAACACACCCATTTCTTTGGCCCGGGGCTCCAGCTGCGGCCCCAGGCCGCGCCCCTGCGCAGCGGCGAGACAGCTCTCGTCGCTGCCCGGTTCTGGCAGCGCCTCTACAGGTCGCTGGCCGGAGACCGGATCCACGCGGAGGCCCGCAAGATCCTGCTCTGGATCCATTACCGGGACGCGCTGTACTTCGCACGCACGGGCCAGTGGGAGGAGGCCCGCCTCGAGACAGGTCTCGCACAGCGGCTGGCACCGAACCAGGCCCGGCTCCAGGCCCTCCAGACCCTGGTCGACTCGCACCACTCATCGTCCGTGAATAATCTCTACACCCCCTGATCGTTCTGTCCTGCAAACCCAACCTCCGGTATCTGGATCTTGGCCTCGCACCCGGTATTACGCCCGTGGCACAGGGTTTGCTTGGTATAGAGACGCAGCGTCCCGGGGGCGTAACCTCCTTCCGGCCCCGGGAAACATCCTCCTTCCAACGGTTGTTGCTGCATACGGCCTGGCCCGGGGGTGCCCCACCCCCGGGTCATTTCGTCAAAGTCAAGCCCATTTAGATGCAATTCCCCTGCCGTTCCCCGGGCACGACCTTGACTTCCCGGAGCGGACCGGATAGGTTTTCCGTCCCCGGCGGAATCGGGAAATTGATACGTGAGACACTGAAGGAGCGGAGATGAATTACAAGGTCAAGGATCTGGGTCTGGCTGACAAGGGATTGATGAGGATGCAGTGGGCCGAGTCGCGGATGCCCGTGCTGATGAATCTGAAGAAGCGCTACGAAAAAACCAAGCCCCTTGCTGGGATGCGTATAGCGGGTTGCCTCCACGTAACCAAGGAGACAGCGATCCTCGTCCGGACCCTCAGGGCTGCGGGTGCGGAGGTCTCGTGGAGCGGGTGCAATCCTCTCTCGACTCAGGATGATGTGGCCGCGGCCCTAGCCTCGGAGGGCACCTCGATCTACGCGTGGCACGGCATGAACGTGGAAGAGTTCTACTGGGCCATCGACAAGACCCTGGAGTTTGAGCCGAATCTTACCCTGGATGACGGCGCTGACCTGATTTTTACGATCCACAACAAGCATCCGGAGCTCTGCGAGAAAGTTCTGGGCGGGACCGAGGAGACCACGACGGGCGTGCACCGCCTGCGGGCCATGGCCGCGGACGGTGCGCTCCGCTACCCGGTCATCGCGGTGAACGATTCCGAGACCAAGTGGGACTTCGACAACGTCTACGGCACCGGCCAATCCTCACTGGACGGGATCCTGCGAGCCACCTCGGTCCTCCTGGCCGGCAAGAACTTCGTCGTCGCCGGCTTCGGCCACTGCGGTCGGGGCTGCGCGATGCGGGCTCGGGGTGCGGGCGCCAACGTCATCGTCACCGAGGTCAAGCCCACCGCTGCCCTGAAGGCGGTCCTTGAGGGCTACAGGGTGATGCCCATGGACGAGGCTGCAAAGATAGGCGACATCTTTATCACCGCGACGGGCTGTAAGGACGTGCTCCAGGATCGGCATTTTGCGGAGATGCGCGACGGCGCGATCATCTGCAACACGGGGCACTACGACTGCGAGATCAAAATTCCCGATCTCGAGGCTCTTTCAGAGGGGAACAAACGCGAGATTCGAGCGAACGCTGAGGAGTACCTGCTACCGGACGGCCGCAAAATCTTCCTGCTGGCCCAGGGACGCCTCGTCAACCTCGCGGCCGCGGAAGGTCACCCCTCCGAGGTGATGGACATGTCCTTTGCCAACCAGTTCATGGCCATGATACGCTTGGCCAAGGACGGGGCCTCCTTCGAGAAGACCGTCCACGTCCTCCCCGAAGAGCTGGACCGCGAAATTGCCAGCCTCAAACTCGAGACCCTCGGTCTGGGCATTGATGTCCTCACTGAGGACCAGGTTAAATATCTGACCAGCTACGACGAAGGAACTTGAGAATCGGGCCTGAAGGCCCTCCCACAGAACAGAATCGGGCCTGAAGGCCCTCCCGTAGCTTTCAGTTCAGCCGATAGCCAGCCGCCAACTGTAGCGCTCGCTGCATACTGCCTGGATCTGCGATGCCCTTGCCCGCTATGTCATAGCCGGGGCCATGCGCGGGGCTCGTGCGCAGGATCGGGAGACCGAGGGTGACGTTCACGGCTGTGTCAAAGGCCACGAGTTTCATGGGGATCATGGCCTGATCGTGGTACCAGCATAAAATTGCATCGAAGCGGGAGAGGTTTGCGGGAAGAAAGAGGGTGTCCGCGGCCAGGGGACCGAGGATCGGAGGGTCAGCCGTAGCCAGGGCCTCCCGCAGGGAGAGGTCCGTGTCCGCCAGCCCGCCCCATTCGCCGCAGTGGGGGTCCAGGCAGGCCAACGCAATACGAGGATCCGACCTCCCCAGGTATTTGGCGACCAGGCGCGCTGCCCGGCGGACCGCGTCGTGGTGGACCCGACCGGGTACCGCTGCGAGGGGGATGTGCCGGGTCAGGGTGGCGATCCGGAGCCCGTCTCCCTCAAAGAGCATCAGCACGTCATCTTCAGGGACCCCTGACGCGCGGGCGAGGAACTCCGTATGGCCCACCGCTCCGACGCGGCCATCTATGAAGCTGTGTTTGCTCAAAGGGCCGGTCACCAGGGCACGACTGCTCTCCAGGGCCGTCCGGGTCGCTGCCTCCAGGGATCGGAGCGCGTACGCGCCCCACGCCGGGTGATAGCCCCCGGCCGGGACAGCCCCTTCCGGCCGGGGGGCTGGCGGCGCCGCTATCCAAGTGTGCCCCTGCCGAGCGGCAAAGGCCTCAGCGAGGGCTGGGCCCAGACGTCCGGCCGCGTTCAGGAGGAGATCAGCGTGCGCGTGGACCCGCACGGGGCCAACTGGTCCCTCAGCGAGGGCTCGGACCAACACCTCCGGGCCGACCCCGCAGGGATCCCCTATAGAACACTCGATCGTGGGCAGGTTCATTTTTGTGCGCCCGGAGGACGGCTGTCCTCCGGGACCGGGCAGGTCTCTCGGACTTCGTCGTAGACGTTGCGAACCCAGGCAGAGTCTTCCAGAGCCCGGTTCCAAACTTTGTGCCAGTTATCGAGCGACGGGTATGAGTGCTTGAGGTAGAGGCGCATCAGCGTCTGGTCATCCGCGCCGCCGCGCTCAGCGCACCAGAGTTCGATGATGAGGCGTCGCAAGCGCTTTTTGTTCTGGACAGGCGCGGGGTAGAGCTTCGCGGTGAGATCCGGCTGCACAACAGCGGCTTCTTCCGTCGGCGCGTCGTCGGCCGCGGCCGGACCCACAAAAGCGAGCCCGAGACAGAGGACCAAGAGCAGCAGCCTGGATATCGACATGGGGGGGTGCTACTTGCACTCCTCCGGCCACACGAAGCCCGGCATGGCCTTGTAGGCCTCGCCGGCCTGCGCCATAGCACCCATGGCCTGCGTGCAGGCCTGCTGCGCGCCAGCGCCCATGGTCTTGAACTGCTCGACCTGCTTGCAGCCCTGCCTGGTCGCCTCGATGGCGGATTCGGGGATGCCCTGGACCTTGCTCAGCGCATCCGCGTAGGCCATGCAGCACTTCGCGTATGCGTCGCAAGCGTCGCCGGCCGCCTCGGCGGGAGCCTCGGCGGGAGCCTCGGCAGGAGCCTCGGCGGGAGCCTCGGCAGGAGCCTCGGCAGGAGCCTCGGCAGGAGCCTCGGCAGGAGCCT
>CAYOTU010000281.1:0-5247 GCA_964406905.1 uncultured Myxococcales bacterium
ATCAAGCTGGAAATTGGGCGCGGCAGCCAGTCCAGTATTGAACTCTGCGCTGATCACGCCGGCCGCACTGATGGAGCGGTAGCGCACCGTGGCGCCCCCTGCGCTTTCCACGTAGAAACACCAAATAGTGCTGCTGTTTGCGTCTACGATTAGGCGAGTATGAAATGCCGAGGCCGCCGTGATGTCGGCTTGCTGAATCAGGCGCCCGCTCTGGGTATCGTAGCTCCTAATATATGATTGCCGGGTAACAGGAGAAACGATCTCGTTTACCTCAAGGGATGTCCTCACCTCCAGGTTTGAAGCCTCAAGCCGGGCCGTGTTGGGCTGGTGCGCGATGGCCCCTTGCTGCACGGTGTGGCGGCTCTGCTCGATATTCCACAGGGCAAGCGCATCCTGCTGCTGCATCACCCCGGAGGCCCAGGCGGCGCCCTCGAATGCTTTGAGGCCGCGGTCCAGCACCACCAGGTCTCCCTTGTAAACCGCCGCGTGCGGCTCTTGGTAGGCGGCCGGCAGGGCGTCCATCCCGAACCGCTTGGTGATGGCGCCCTTTTTGGTCCAGCGGGCGTTTTCCACCTTGAGCCAGGATTGATCCACCAGCTGTGGGTTGCTCCCGGTGTCCAGGCCAACCTGCCCGGCCTTGAGGCCGATCACTTTCTTGTCCAGGCCTGTACGCTTGCGGACGGTCATTAGGACACCAGGGCGGAGAAGGAGCAGGCTCCGCTAGCCCTGAAGGTGATGGTGTTCTTGTCCCATGCAGTACGGTCCACCACCACGCCAGCCCCCACCATGTCAGACTGGACCCATCCGGTAGGAGTGTGGCCAATGGCGTGGTTCAGGGCGATGCTGGCGGCGGCGGCGAAGGTATGAGACACGGAGTTGCTCCTGTCCCCGATGGATGAATCCCTCAAGGCGTTGATCTCAGCCTCAAGGGTGTCTTGGCCATCCTGGACATCGTCGCGATCTGTGGCGGTCCTCGCTGGCATTATCTCAGCCAGAGATCGGAATTAATGAGATCCAGCTCAACATCGCGCACCCGCTTTGGCTCGCCCTCGTCCCGGTCTGTGGCATCAACCCCGATCTCCCCGAGCAGCACGCCCAGGTCATCCTTGAGGTCCGCCACGTCCTCCTCTTGCTTCTCCTTCGCCCTGATCGTGGCATGCAGGACGATCACCTCATCCCAGCCCACGACGCCGTCCAGTTGCTCGGTGTCGTCGGTCCCGTCGGTGTTGAGCCTCGGGGCGTTTGGGATGTAATAGACCGTTACGGTGGCTCCCGTCTGGGGGTCAGGCCGCACCCGGAACTGCACCTCACCGGTGAGCCTGATCCCGCTGTCCACGATGCGGTAGCGCCAGTCCGGAATCTGGCGAGCGGTCTGGTACTGGTAGCGCTCCGAGGACATGTAGCGGCGCATGGGGATGATCCGGCCATTGTAGAGCACCCCCACGCTGCGGATCTTCCAAAAGTCGCTCGGCAGAGAGTAAGTGGCGGTCCCGGCCACCACGGAGACATCAACCTCCCGCTCTACCCAGTCCGGGCTGCAGCTCACCAGGGTTCGGTAATACAGCCCGATCCCCTCGTTGAGGAAGCGGCGCATCTGGGGCTTGATGATGTAGCCTGCGGTCTCGTTGGCCGGCTCCGGGATTCCGGCCAGCTCGTAGGCCCGCGTGATCAGGTTGGCTAAGGTCTCATTGCGGGCCATGTTACACCTGTCCTTGGCTCAGGTAGGCTACTTCTCCATCGTGATCTGGACGTAGAAGGTCGCCTCGGTGAGATTGACGGCCGCCGGCGGGCTGCTCAGGTTCGCGAACTGGATAGATAGCACGTTGGACGAAAAGTCCTTAATATACCAGCGGACCCCGGGATCTGTGTTCTTGCGCACAGCGACCTTGGCCCCAAGAAAGCTCTTGAACTTATCCTGGAGAGGGAAATGATACTCCCCGACCCCCTGCCACACGTTGGCAACGTCAGCGGTCACCCCGGGGAAATTGATGGAGTTCGCATGCCCGGTGGCGTCTGTCGTTACGATGCCCTCAAGCACCACATCATTGAACCGCGCCCGAGCAACCCCTGGCGCATATCGTCTGTTTCCCATCTTGCGCTCCTGTCAAAGCGGGGGCCCCGCCGAAGCAAGGCCCCCGGAAGGGGTTATACGAAGTCGAACCGGCACCAGCTGCGGGGGCGCTTGATCCCGAACTGGGGCCACGCCACCAGCCGGAACTCACGGGCCAGGGCGTTCTCCATCGGGCGACCGGACTGGGCCTGCGGGCCCGCCCAGTGGGGCACGCTGCTGATGCTCACCACCTGCAGCTTGTCCTTGTCGCCCGCGTAGATGCTGTCCCGGGGACAGTTGCGGTCGCCGATGCACTCGATGATCCCGGCCGGGGTGGCGACCTTGACCACCTCGTAGCCCAGGGTGGCCACCACCTTGCCGCCCGCGGCGGTGAAGGGCACCTTCTTGTAGTACCGCTCCACGCTGCCGATGGCGTTGATCAGGCGCCGGATGCGGAAGGGGTTCATGAAGCAGGTATTCATCACGCCGCCGCCGCGGGAGATGTACTCGCCGGCCAGCTGCAGGGCGTCGTCCTCGTTGAAGCCGGCGTAGTCGCCGCCAGCCGCATCGGAGAAGTAGTACCCGGCGAGGGAGGTCCGGTTGACCACCCGGTTGTAGCCGAAGATGGTCGAGTTGGCCGCGAACTCGGCGGTGGTGGGGATCCAGGCCGCGAAGCCCAGGAAGCTCCGGCGGTCGGCCGCGGCGACATAGTCGCCCTCGGTGAAGATGAGGTCCCCGACGGCGATACCGGCCGCCAGGCTGTTCGGGGTGGCGGACAGGGTAACCGAGCCCCCAAGCTCATCCACGCGGGTGACGGCCAGCGGGGTGGTGCTTCGCAGGGCGGAGGCGGCATTCAGCGCGAAGACCAGCTGCTGCCCCTCGTGGAAGTTGACCACATCCAGGGCGTCGGCGAACAGCAGGGTGGTGGTGCCCAGGGCCGCGGTGGCGCTGATGGCCCCGACGGAGCCAGAACCATCACCGAACATGTTGCGGCCGCAGCTGTTGCGAAGGGCGGTCAGCGCGCCGTCCGTCTGCACCTTCATGGTGTTGCGGATGGCCTTGGCGCTGGTGTTGGAGCCGGCCAACAGCTTCTCGCCGATCTGGATCACGCTGTGATCGTCGGCAAAGGTCATGGCGAACTTGGCATGACGCACCCGGCCGGCGTTGCGCTGGGCCACGGCGAAGGTGTTGCTCCGCCCCGGGATGTCGTACTCGACGTAGAACGAGTAGTCCTCGCCTCCGCCATCGGTGGACTTCGCGGCAGCCATCCAGGCCGGGTTGTAGTTGGCAACGGTGCTTTCGAGACGCCAGGGCGCGTACATGTGCTTGAGTGCGTCCCAGAGTGCGTAGGTGGTAACCATGAGGGTCTCCTGTTATTGCCGCTCAGGAGTCCCCCTCTTCTGGCTTGGAGGGAGGAAGGTGCTGGCGTTAGGTCGTTAGACCCATCGCGGCGGGGGTTTAGGTGCTAGAGCTTGGCGCCGCTTCTAATGGCTTTGTCCAGGTAATCCAGCACGTCTTGTTCGGCTTGTTCGGCGGTTACTACCCGCTCCTCGGTGATCGGCTCCCCGTTTAGGTCGCCCGTGATCGCTTTGCTGGGTGGTGCCCCGAGAGCTACTGGCGCGGGTGGGGCGGCCTGGCTTGGTGTGCCCAGCTTGGACCTCACATGGTCCTCGAATACCTTATTCTTGAGAAGTTCATTGATGTTTGTCAAGACGTTTCCCTTGACCTCTGCCTCTGCGCTCACGAGGATTCGATCAAAGGATGCCTGATCTGGCATCGCGCCGCCGCCCTGGATTCCCGCCGCGTTGCGGGCCTGAACATGGGCCAATACGCCGCGGTAGACGGCCTGGACACCCTGGGTTCCGGTGCTCGCCAACACGGGGTGGGTATCCGCCTTCTCAGCCAGAACAGAGGCCAGGCGGGCATGCTCTGCGTTAACGCTGGACGCCCGGGAGGCGTCCTGGTCCGCCGCGTCCCGGTCATCCATCCGCTTTTTCATGGCCGCGAGTTGGGCCGTGGCGTCTGGAGCCTCCGGGGTGCCGCCCAGGGCGAGCTCCGTAGCCGCCGATGCATCGAAGCCCATGGCCTTCAGGGCTGCGCGCTGCTCATCCGGGGTGCCGCTCACGCCCTGCTTCAAGGCCCTGAACTGATCCAGCTCGTGCTGCTGGGCGCGCAGGGCAACGCCTGCATCATGCTGCTCTCGGTCCTTGCGCTCCAGCTCCAGGCGGGTGGCCTCATGCGGATCAACAGCCAGGGGGTCCGCCACGGGGGGCGCCTCGGGCTCACCAAGCACCGCCGGGGCTTCCGGCTCCGGCGCCCCTGGGTCCAGGGCGGACAGGTCCGGGTCCTCCACGGGGGGAATCCCGCTCACTTCAAGCTCTGCTGCTGCCTCTTGATCCAACTGGTCTGACATCGTCTCTCCTGGCTATTGTGGGATTACTGGCTCGGGTACAACATCCGGGGGCATCCCCGGGGGCATTCCTTGGGGTGGCGCGGGTGGCCCGCCTGCGCCCTTTGGCGGCATCTGTTCCGCGGCCTTCATCACTTCCTGCTGCATCTGCCGCTTCGCTACCTCCTCCTCCTGCATGGCCTGGGCCTGATCAATCCAGTCCTGCATGAGGGCGATCCGGTCCTCAGGGTACTTGTACGTCCTGGCCCGGAACATCGCAGCCGACACCCGGTCGATGATCCCCTGCTGCATCACCATGTAGGGCTCTGGGCTCTGCTCCTCGCCTTCCAGCATCTCCTCGATCTGGCTGTCCACATCGTCAATGGCCGCCGTGGCCAGGCTGTCGGAGTGCTCCAGGTCGGGGAAGGAGAGCAGCTTGCGCGCCTCCTCCTTGCTCGCGATGAATCCGCCCCTCTCCAGCCGCTCCACGGTGTCCAGGCGGCCCGTGGGGGTGATCGGGAGGTAGGAGGTGGGGAACACCTGCAGCTCGTAGGCGGTGCGGTCCAGGTCAATCTCAGACCACTTGATCTCGCTGTAGCCGTTCTTGCACCTGGATCGGCTGACGTGGTCCCCGAGATCCTTGCAGGCCTCAACCGTCAGATCCGCCACGTCCATGAAGAAGTTCTCCCAGCTGGTGGAAAGCAGGGCATGGCGCCCGGTCTCGGTCTCGGCCAGCATGTTGAGTGCCCGGCCCGACTCCACGCCGGGAGGCTTCACGCTGGTGGCGCTCATCTGAGAAACGCCCTCG
>CAYOTU010000282.1:0-5231 GCA_964406905.1 uncultured Myxococcales bacterium
CAGCGTGGATGCATCGGCGACCGAAAACGGGTAGTTATTGTTGCGCAGGCCCTTATCCCCGTCCGTCTATCCCAACCACTTCGGGCCAAACAGCTCCCTCCACGGTAGCACTGGGATCTCGCTGACATTGTAGGGCTGATCGATCATCGACACGCAGACGGGCTCCGCGTGGGGATGGTCGTTGCAGAAGGCGCGGAGTCCGCTAAGATCCCGGCCGCGGACCTCGATGCCTGTCTTGACCTCCACTGCGATGAGACGGTCTCCGAACTCGACCACCAGATCCACCTCCGCACCCTGGGCGCTACGCCAGTGGAATAGCCGCGCCTCGGGGTTTCGGTAGGACAGCAGTCTCCGAACCTCAAGGACTACGAAGTGTTCGAACAGCATCCCCCGTAGCGTTGGGCTCCGCAGCGGATCCGAACCGGATCGGCCGGTTATGGCGTTTACGACCCCCAGGTCGAACAGGAAGTGGCGGGGGTGACGCACGAGCCGCTTCCGCGCGCTCTTCAGGTAGGGCTCGAGCTTGAACGCTACCAGCGTGTCCTCCAGGACCTCGTAGTAGGCCCGGATGGTTTTACTGGAGATGCCGATGTCCCGGGCCAGAGTCGAGTAGTTTACGATCGCACCGCTCTGGTCCGCGGCCAACTCCAGGAACCGCGAGAACGCACCCACGTTCCGCACGAGGGCCTCGTCGAGGATCTCCTGCTTGAGGTATGTGGATGTGTATGCACGAAGTATTTGGAACACGTCGGCGGGGTCCGCAGTGACCACCGGCGGAAGCGAACCGAGGCGTAGGCACCGGTCCAGGTCAAATGCCGCGCCCATCTCCAGGTGGGTCAAGGGGTGCAGGTGCAGCTCCCAGGCCCGGCCTCCGAGCATATTAACCGACGCTCGCTTCAGCTTCCGGGCGCTAGAACCGGTGAGCACAAAATGCACCCGCCCTTTGTGGTTCTCAATCAGAGAGTGGACCTCGTGCAACAGCGCGGGCGCCCGCTGGATCTCATCCACGAAGACCAGGAGGTCACCGCCCGCCTCCAGCTGAAATTCGACCTCCGCGCGGAGCAGGTGCGGTCGGGTGGTGTACTTCAGCAGAACCTCCGAGAGGAGGAGATCGATAACCAAGGTCCGTCGCCCTTCCAGCGCAGCGCGGACCAGAGTCGTCTTGCCAACCTGCCGGGGGCCGAAGAGAAAAAAGGACTGCCTTCCAAGGGGGAGGTCTATGATTCTCGGAAACATAAGTCAATTTTGCCGGGTAAAATTGGACTGTCAAGTAAAAAATACCGCCCGCCGTCGCCAGCCCGAAAAACCGTGGGGACGGGGACGTCACCAACGGATTTGCATCACATCTTAGGGTCGGCGCAGGAATAACTTCCCAGTTTCTCGGGTGTCGAGGCGCCTCGCTGCTGGTGCATGCTGAGTGAGGCGTACCGTTGCGTACGTTGAGGGAAGCAGGTGCCGACAGCGTGGATGCATCGGCGACCGAAAACGGGTAGTTATTGTTGCGCAGGCCCCTACTCGGTGAGTTCCTCGATCACGGTGTTGGGGCCCATGGTTCCGGAGGGGTTGGGACGGTCTGCGAAGGTATCGTGGATCTTTATTTTTTTGATCGTCGGGTCCTGGGTGATCTCGAAGCCCCGCTCCGTGAGGGGGAACTCCTCGGAGCCGCTCCAGTTGCCCTCGTTCTTGGGCAGGCCGATGGTGTACTTGTACTTCAGCATGGTCCCCGGCGCGAAGCCGAAGGTCGCGGTCCACTTGCCGTCTCCTGCGACCTCGTCGGGCGCGGTCCCGTTGTCCACCAAGGGCAGCTTGTTGGGGTTCCAGTTGGTGAGCACGTCCTGCTCGCCCGCTATGTAGACGATCCCGTTGCCGTCCGGCGGCGGCAGCGTGGCCAGCGCGGTGTAGGTGGTCAGGGGGAGGAGGATCCCCGTCGCGTCGCACTCAAAGGTCACGTACACCATGGTGGTGAGGTCCTCGAAGACCACCTTGGTCTCGCCGTAAGGCGCGGTGTCGATGACCGTGTCTCCCTCGGCAGCGATGACGTACAGCTCCAGGGGATCGCCGTCTGCCAGTCCCAGCGAGGTATACGGAATCTTGAACTCCAGGAGCTTCCCGTTGCCCGCTGGCCCGCCCATGACGATCCCCGTGGAGGACGCTGGCTGCCAGCCGCCGCTCCCATCTGCGGCGTTCAAGCCGAGCTGTGCGCTCCCCCCGTCGAAGCTCACCTTCAGCTCCCACGCTGCGCCCCCCGCTTTGAAATTCAGGGGATCCCCGTGGCTCGATGTCGTGTTCTTCGGATTGGATACCGACTCGCCCAGGTCCAGGTTCGTGATGTGCTTATGGCTGAAGTAGACCGCCACGTTGTAGTCGGAGCCTAGCTTTGCCTTTAGATCCTCGTTGAACTGCAACCCCAGGTAGAAGTCGTCGCCCAGGTACCCGAAGTAGACCTCCGCTATGTCGTCGTCGGGTCCGGCCATGGCGCCGCCGGAGTCCCCGTCATAGAAGTACGCGCCCTCCTCGCTCCACTCGGACTCGTCGGGCACGAACACACCGTCAATCACCGGCGGCGTCTCGAAAGGACCGGTCAGGGCCTTGGATTTTTTCTGAATGATCGGCGCGAAGTCGGGCACCGTAAAGACCGGCATTCCCTGGGCCTCCAGGGCCATATTCATAAAGGTGTACATCCCCGTGAGGTGACTGCGGAACCCCCGGTCAAAGGGGGTGTCGTCGTTGGCCGGCGTGGTCATATCCACGCCGTACCACCAGAACCAATCGCTGCCCTCGGCAGCGTAGATTTCGTCGTAGGCCTTCCAGATTAGCCAGTCCAGGCCGCCCTGATCAGCCGGCTCAGACGCACTAGGGTTGGGCTGAGGCAGGCCGGAAAACTCCAGGTCCTTCCGGGTCTGGATCAGGAACTCCCACGCGCGGTTCTCCTCGCCCTCGCCGATCCAGATCGAGAAGGTCCCGTCAATCCAGGACCCCGCGTGGAGGGGCTCCAACTCCTTGTAGTCAGCGGACGGGTGAGACGGGATACCCCGATCCGGGTTGCCGTCAATGTACTCTGACATGGTAACCGGGACGATCTCTCCGATCGCGTCCGACTCGGTGAGGGCCCCGTAGAACTCGTGGAAGAAGCCCTTGCCGTCCATCTCCTTGGTGTAGCTCTCCCACGCGTTCTCGCCGTCCAGGATCACCGTGATCAGGCGATCGCTGCCGCCGAACTTGGGTGCGCGCTCCAGAACGTAGTTAATGAAGTCCGCTGTCGCGTCCTTCCCGGTGAGGCCCTGGTACGCGAAGCCCATCCGGTCCGAGAGGTCGGGGTCACGGAACACGAAAACCAATTCGTCGTCCGTCGAACCGCCGTCGCCCTCGACGGTGTCCGAGTCCACCTTGTAGGGGTAGTAGGGGCTGTGGTTGCCGCCCCCGACAAGGTTCGAGTAGTCGAGAACCTGCTGCCCCGTTGCGGACCACTTGATGCCCGCGTCCACCAGGATGTGGATGATGTCTTCGGCCACGGAGCCCTCGCCGCACCACATACCTCGAGGCGGAATCCCGAAGACATCCTCGTAATACGCGGTAGCGCGCAGGACCTGAGCGTACGCATCCGACTCATAGGAGTAGGCCGGACTCGGCAGGTTGTCCCAGGGCTGGCCCTGCATGGCGAGGTCCGAGTTGTACACCAGGGGCAGGATCGGGTGATAAAAGGGCGTGGTCAGGATCTCGATCTGCCCCTCCCGGGTCTCCGGGTTGTACATCAGCTCCTGGTGGATCGGCACCACGTTGGCCATGATCTTGTACTGCTCCGCCACGAGGCGGTTGGCAATCTCCTCGGAGAACTCGTTCACCGTGTAGATCTCCATGGGCCAGCCGGCTGCGTCCGCTCCCGCACTCTTCGTGAGCAGGTCCGTGATGTCCACGGTCATGCCGTTGGTCATGGTCACCGGGCCGTTCAGGAAGTCGGGATCCATCCACGCTACCTCGAAGAGGATTTTGAGGCGCAGGAAGTCCTCCTGGGTCAGGAGGGCCGGGTTCTTGTCCCGAATCTCTACGTACTGGGGGAAGTGCTTCATAAGCGCGTCCGAGGTGGACACGCAGGCCCATGGGTCCGCGTAGAGGAGGCCGAGCTGCTTCTCCGTGGCGGCCGCCGGGGTCGGTGTGTCCTTGAGAAGCAGATCGATCCACGGATCCGTATGCCCCTCCCACGCTGCGAGGAACGCGGCCTCGTCCACGGTGTTCAAGTCCACGTCCACGTAGGGACCGAGGCGATCCAGGTAGTAGATCTGAAGCTGGTTGAGCAGCACGATGGTGAGGTTGATGTTCATGTGGATCGCGGGGTAGTCCCGGATGATCGAGGCCATGTCGTAGTAGTCCTTGGTCGCGTGCTTCCGCACCCAGGGACCGCTCAGCTCGTCCTTCACCGGATCCAGGTAGAGGGGCTGGTGCTGGTGCCAGACGAGGCTCAGGTAGACCGAGCGCTTGATCGTGGCCTTGTTGTGCTGGGGATCCACCACGTTCGAAGCCTCGTCCTCCACGTGCTTGACCAGCACCGTGTAGGTGAAGTCCGGGTTGATCTGGCTGGGGTTCGCCAGGGTGAGGTGCGCGAACTGCTGATACGCGTCAACCCCGGAGACATCCACCTGGCTCATGTCCGAGCCGGTGATGGAGAACGCGCCCGCTGCTTGCGCGGACGCACCGTCGATGGGCTCGTCGAAGCGCACCACGACCTTCTCGCCGTCCGGGCTGAACGCGGAGAGCACCTGCGGCGCTGTCTCGTCGGGCGGCGGCTCGATGTCCGGTTCGGGGGTGAACGCATCCCCGTCCGGATCCTCGGTGTCCTTGTTCGGCGGCACCCAGTTGTCAGGGGGGACCCAGCCGTCAGGCGCTACCCAGCCGTCGGGCATTGTCCAGTCGCTCCCCGTGCCGTCGTAATTCGGCTGGTAGGGTGCGGGCTTGGTGCCGCAGCCGGCCACGAGGGCCAGGGCTACCAGACAAGCGACGAGGCTGCAAAAGATTCTGAGATTCATGATCGCTCCTATCGAAGCCTGATTACCGCGACCTCTTGGATCTCAGTGGAGACGCTGCACTCGGGCAGGCATTGATTACTCATTCCCGCGGTGCCTCCGTAGGGACCTGACAGCTTCACCGCTATGGCCACCGTGACACCCATCGGAGGGCTCTCCGCGCCGTCCAGCAACGTGGCCATCGGGAACGCTGCCTCGAAGCCACCGTCCCCG
>CAYOTU010000283.1:0-5225 GCA_964406905.1 uncultured Myxococcales bacterium
CTCCGGGGGCCAGCAACAGCGGGTCGCCATCGCCCGTGCGCTCATCGCAGAGCCCCGGCTGATCTTCGCGGACGAGCCCACGGGCAACCTGGATCGGGATAGCACCCTGGAGATCATGGAGCTCTTCCGGCGCCTCCACGAGCAGGGACATTCGATCATCATGGTGACCCACGACCCAGAGACAGCGGCCTTCGCGTCCCGGGTCCTGGTCATGGATGACGGCCGCATCGTGGAGGACAGGGACGGCGAAGGACAGGCTCGGTGAAGGCCACCCGCCTCGCCCGGGAGGGCCTCCGCGCCCTCTCCGAGAACCCCCTCCGCACCCTCTTCATGATGGCCGGGACGGTCCTGGGCATCGCGTCCCTCACCGTGGTCATGGCCATGAACGACGGCGCGCGAACCAGCCTGGAGCAGCGCCTGGAGGGCTTCGGCTACGACATGATCCGGATCCGCGCCGGGGGCATGAAACGCAGCGGCACCGGACGACGCGACACCACCCTGAAGATCGCGGACGCGCGGGCCATCGCGGTGCAGGTGGACGGCCTGGGGCTGATCAGCCCCATGTACCACTCCGGCGAGGCCGTGACCAAGTACAAGAACGCGAACACCAGCACCCGGGCTGTAGGCGTGACCCAGGACATCTTCGAGATGCGGGAGATGGAGATCGCCCGGGGACGGGCCTTCGACGCGCAGGAGCAGGATCAGATGCGCAGGGTCGCAGTCCTGGGCCAGACCGTGGTGGATGCGCTCTTCTCCGGCGAGGATCCCGTGGGCAGAAACATCCAGGTCAACCGGGTCAGCCTCCGGGTCATCGGGATCCTGGAGCGACGGGGCATGACCGGCCACGGCCACGATCGTGACGACCTGATCCTCCTCCCCCTCTCCACCGCGATGCACCGGGTGGACCGGGTCGACTATGTCAACGGGATCAACATCCAGACCGAAGATCTGGATCGCATCGATGAGCAGGCCGCGGAGGTCGAGGCGATCCTGCGGGAGCGGCACCACATCGACGAGAGCGAGGAGGACGACTTCGTGGTGTTCACCGCAGGGGACATCATGGAGTTCCGCATGGACATGGTGAACCAGTTCTCGATCCTCCTAGGCGCGCTGGCCCTCCTCTGCCTAGCCGTGGGGGGCGCGGTGCTCATGAACATCATGCTGGTCTCCGTGGGCTCCCGCACCCGGGAGATCGGCCTGCGCCGGGCCCTGGGCGCGTCGAGCCGGGACATCTTCCTCCAGCTCCTGGTGGAGTCGGTGGTGGTCAACATCATGGGGATGCTCATCGGCACGGGCCTAGGCTACGCGGTCTCATGGATCGTCGAGGCGCTGGTCGAGGACATGCCCACGGTCTTCTCCTGGACCGGCCTCGGGATGGCCCTGGGCTTCTCCCTGATCGTCGGCGTCGGCTTCGGCACCCTGCCCGCACGGCGGGCCGCCGCGCTCCAGCCCGTAGAGGCCCTGCGATGAAGCAAGGCCGCAACATGCTCCTCTCCGCGGCGATCCTCGCGTCCCAGCGCCTCCGCACGGCCCTGAGCGTGGTCGGGGTCGCGGTGGGCGTAGCGTCCATGATCCTGATCTCCAGCATCGGCGACGGCATGAGCGCTGGACTCAGGGAGACGTTCCAGTCCATGGGCACGGACCTCCTGGTGGTCCGCGCCGGGAAGTTCCGCCGACACGGCAATCGGGAGCGCCAGATCTCATCCGTCACCACCCTCACCAGAGAGGACGCCGCCGCGATCGCTCAGAGCTGCCCGGACTGCGATTCCGTGGCGGTGGCGATCTCCCGAGGCCAGTCCCTCAAGGTCGGCGCCACCACCACGTCCACCAAGATCGAGGCCATCGACGCCGGGGGCCTCTCGGTGAAGGGGATCGAGCCCGCCACGGGCCGCATCTTCACCCCCCGGGAGGCCGGCGCGCGGCGCGCGGTGCTGATCCTGGGCACGACAGTGGCCGAGACCCTCTTCCCCGGCCAGGACCCCGTGGGAGAGCTGGTCACCGTGGGCCGCCTCCCCTTCGAGGTGATCGCCGTGGCCGCGGCCCGAGGCTCCGACGCAGCGGGGAACGACCAGGACAACATCGCGTTCATACCCCTGGACACGGGGATGCGACGGGTCTTCCACACCACCTGGGTGGAGACCCTCTACGTCAAGGTCCCCGACACCGGTGCGATGGCCACGGCCGAGACATCGATCCGAGAGCTCCTGCGAGACCGCCACCGCCTGGACGAGGGCGTGGCCGACGACTTCGACATCCAGAACCAGGCCGACCTCCTGGCCACCGAACTGGAGACAACGGGCTCGACCACCCGCCTGGTCACCGGCGTCGGCGCGATCACCCTGGTGGTGGCCGGCATCGGGATCCTGGCGGTAATGCTCATGTCCGTACGGGAGCGGCGCTGGGAGATCGGCCTCCGCCGGGCCGTAGGCGCGCGACGGGAAGACATCCTGGTGCAGTTCCTCTCCGAGGCGGCACTGCTCTCCTTCGCTGGCGCGCTGGCCGGGATCATCGGGGGCGCGGGCCTGGTCTACCTCACCAACCACATGGGCTGGGCCCGGGCGATCTTCTCCGTAGACGCGGCCATGCTCTCCACCGGGGTCTCCGTGGCCATCGGCCTGGTCTTCGGCATCCACCCCGCCCGGCGAGCCGCCGCGCTCGAGCCCATAGCGGCGCTGCGCACGAGAGAATAGGCAACGGGGACTGGCGAGCGGCTTCCACTGACCGCGGTGCAAAATCGCATGCCGGTCAACGTCGAGTTCGTCGATGAGGATCAGAAGATCGTAACACCGCCCTAAAAATCATCAAGATCGTAAGATCGTCCGTGCGCCGTGTTCTGCCTGAAAACCTCTACAGCGCGGATGCCTCTCGGGAGCTTCCCATCGACACCAGGCGGTGCGTCGTCTATCATGGTCAAGGTGGTTCCCCTGTTTTCGGGGAGCTACCAGCGCCTTCGCGGCCGTTGGACGACTCGCTGGAGGCCGAGGAGGTGCTCTTTGACGAACGTGTTGGTGCTCGGCTCGGGCCAGAGCGCGTCCTACCTCATCGCGAAGCTCCTTGAGGACGCCGCGACCGAGGACCTCTTTGTGACCGTCGGAGACCGGGATCTCGAGGCTGCGCGGGCCTGCGTCCGCGACAACCCGCGGGGCGCCGCGGTGCGGCTGGACATCAACGATGCCGGGCTGCGATCCGCGGAGATCGAACGCAGCGCCATCGTGCTCAACATGTTGCCCTCAGCGTTCCACCAGCTGGTGGCCTGGGACTGCATCGCGCAGGGGCGGGACATGTTGTCGGTCAGCTACCGGGACCAGACCACCCGCGACCTGGATCTCGACGCCAAGCGCCAGGGCATCCTGCTGCTGAGCGAGATGGGGCTGGACCCCGGCATCGACCACATGTCCGCCATGGCGATGATCCGTACCGTGCAGGCCGACGGAGGCCGCATCGTCGCTTTCCGTTCCTATGGCAGCGGCATCCCGGCGCCGGGACAGCCGCACAATCCCCTGCGCTACGTGCTGACATGGGATCCGAGGAATGTGGTAATGGCCGGCTCGGGCGGGGCCCAGTACATGGTCGACGGCGACATCAAGATCGTCCCCTTCCACAACGTCTTCCAGCGCACCTGGCCCTGCGATGTGCCCGGGGTAGGGAAGCTCGAGGCCTACGCCAACCGCGACTCGCTGTCCTACATGCAGTCGTTTGGCCTGGAGCACTTGCGGACCATGATCCGCGGCACGCTGCGCTACCCGGGCTGGAGCGAGACCTGGGGGCAGATTGTGCGACTGGGGCTGCCCAGCGAGACCCTGCGTGTCCCGGACCTTGACCGGCGCTCCTACGCGGAAGTCGTGGAAATGTTCCTGCCCGCGGTCACCCACGGCGCGTCCCTCGAGCAACGCACCGCGGACTTCCTGAAGATCAGCCCCACCGGGCGGATTATGGAGAACCTCAGCTGGCTCGGCCTGTTCTCCGACCAGCCCACCGACTGCAAGGGGGACACGGCCTGCGCCATGATGGTCCACCTGCTCGAGGAGAAGCTGCCCCTGACAGCGGACCAACGGGATCTGGTCCTGCTGGTCCACGAGATGGAGGTCGAGTATCCCGACCGCCCCGGTGAGCGCATCACCTCGACCCTGGCCGTCGAGGGTGATCCGGGAGGCTTCACCGCCATGTCCCGCACCGTCGGGCTGCCGGTGGCCATCGCGGCCAAGCTGAAGCTGCGGGGCGACCTGGATCTTACGGGGAGCTTGATTCCCACCCACCCGGCGATTTACGAACCCGTGCTCGCTGAGCTCAGGGCTGCTGGCTTGTGCTTTACGGAAGTGCGTGAATCCCTTCACCATGAGGTTTGAAAATGCTCTCCCTTGGCGTCCTTCATCATTCGAGGAAAGAAAACGAGCAGCGCCTGGCGCTGCTCCCGAACCTGTTGGAACGGGTGCCTGCGGCCCTCCGGCCGAAGTTGCGCTTCGAGAAGGGCTACGGCGCCCTGTTCGGCATGGCCGATGACCAGCTCGGGGCTGGCTTCGGACGCATCGGGACCCGCAGGGAGCTCCTCGCTGAATGCGACGTGGTGCTGCTGCCCAAGCCGGTGCCTAGTGACCTGCGCCAGATGCGCGAGGGCGGGATCCTGTGGGGCTGGCCCCACTGCGTGCAGAACCGGGAGAACACCCAGATCGCCATCGACCGCCGGCTGACCATGATTGCATGGGAGGCCATGTTCAGCTGGCGGGACGGGGTCCAGGGGCTGCACGTCTTCGACCGGAACAACGAGATGGCCGGCTACTGCGGCGTAATCCACGCCCTGGGCGAGGTCGGCATGGATGGGCTGTACGGGGCCGCCAGCAAGGCCTGTGTGCTGAGCCATGGGTCGGTGAGCCGCGGCGCCATCTCGGCTCTGCTCGGGCGGGGCTACGACATCACCGTCTACACCCAACGCCCGCCGTGGAGCGTGCACGACAAGATCGTCGGCTGCCGCTACTGCCAGATGGAGCAGGGTGAGGGGGACGCTGCAGCGGTAGTCATTGAGGAGGACGGGACGCGGCGCCCCCTGGCCGAGGCCATGGCCGAGGCGGATGTGATCGTCAACGGCATCCTGCAGGACACAGACAACCCGTTGATGTTTATCGAGCAGGGCCAGCACACCGCGCTGAAATCGGGCGCCTTGATCGTGGACGTGAGCTGCGACAATGGCATGGGCTTCCCCTTCGCCCACCCGACCTCCTTCGACGTGC
>CAYOTU010000284.1:0-5198 GCA_964406905.1 uncultured Myxococcales bacterium
CCTGGAGACGATCATCCTGATTAACGACCTCTGCAATCGCGCTGGGCTGGACACGATCTCGACCGGTGGGGTCTGCGCGTTCGCTATCGAGTCCTTTGAGCGCGGGGCCATCACCGAGGCTGACACCGGCGGCCTGCGCTTGGCGTGGGGGGACAGCGAAGCGCTCCTGGAGTTGGTCCGCAGAATCGTCGCCCGTGATGGTATCGGGGACCTGTTGGCAGACGGCGTCAAGCGCGCAGCAGAGCGGATCGGCCAGGGCTCCGAGGCCTGGGCGATTCACGCGGGTGGCCAGGAATTGCCCATGCACGACCCGCGCTTCGACACCAGCTACGGGATTTCCTACCAATGCGATCCCACCCCGGGGCGCCATACCGTAGCGGCCGCGACTTGGTCGGATCTCATGGTCATCGAGCGCTACTTTCCCGAGGTCGGGAGTTTCGCCATGCTCTCCAGGAAGTCAACGATCCGCCAGCCCGAACACCATGTCCGTACCGTGGTGTACAACGCGAAGTTCCACCAGGTCTTGAATGGCGTCGGCGTCTGTCTCTTCGGGATCAGCGCGGGGCCGCGTATGCCCGTGATGGAGTGGACCAACGCCGCGACGGGCTGGAACAAGACCCCCGCGGAGTATCTCAAAATCGGCGAGCGGATTCAGCTTTTGCGGCAGGCGTTCAACGTCCGGGAGGGGATCCTGCCCAAGGACTTCCGGATAGCGGAGCGGGCTGTGAAGGCCCAACGGGTTGGCCCCCACAAGGGCGCGGATCTCGATACGGATGCGATGCGTGCCCACTTTTTCGAGGCCTTTGGTTTGGACCAGGAGACAGGGCGCCCGGCGCGGGCGAACCTCGAGTCCCTGGGCCTCGACGACGTTGCCGCGGAACTCTACGCCTGAGCTCGGGCCTGTAACGTTCGCGCGAAATCTGTATCGTACACATTGAGTCTGGTTCCGAGGAGGTGCCCCATATGCCCATGTACGACTTCCGCTGTCCCGATTGCGGCCACGAGTTCGAGGAACTGGTCTTCGGCGGTCGCCTGCCTGACACGTGTCCCAGTTGTGGAGGACAGAAGATCGAACGAAAGGTCTCCACCATCGCCACCCGAATTGGAGGGGGAGGCGGTGGCGTAGCGCCGGTCTCGTCGTCGTCCTGCGGTGGCGGCTCCCCCTTTAGCTGAGGCTGACCCTCAGCGGCCGGTCCGGCCGCACCCATTGTAAAACAGCCTGACCCCGATTACCCTGGAGACCGTTCCAACGAGGAGGGTGGACATGAAGGTCGTAGCGTTCAACTGTAGCCCCCGAAGTAAGGGCAATACAGCGATGTTGCTGGGGAAGGTGCTCGGGATCCTCGAGGCCGAGGGCATCGATACGGAGCTGGTACAAATCGGCGGGAAGAACCTGCACGGGTGCCGGGCCTGCTATCTCTGCGTAAAGAACAAGGACAAGCGGTGCGGGATCAATGACGATATCGCCAACGACTGCATTGAGAAGATGCTCGACGCGGACGGCGTTCTTATCGGATCCCCGACATACTTTGCAGACGTCACAGCGGAGACCAAGGCGTTGATTGACCGGGCCGGCTTCGTGGCGCGGGCCAACGGGCACATGTTCAAGCGCAAGGTCGGCGCGGGTGTTGTTGCGGCGCGGCGCGGGGGACAGATCCATGCGTTCGACACGATCAACCACTTCTTTCTTCTTGGCCAGATGATCATACCGTGCTCGAGCTACTGGAACTTTGGTCTGGGCGGCAAGCCCGGCGAAGTTGAGGAGGACGAGGAGGGGATCAGGACCATGGAGGATCTGGGCCGGAACATGGCCTGGCTCATGAAGCGGCTTGAGGCCCGGAAGGATTGAGGGGGGCGCCATGGGAGAATTCTTCGCAACCGAGATCATGGGGGTGACCATCGAGCAGATGGGCTACGCGTTCCTGGCGGTCCTGGCCGGCTTCCTGGGACGCTGGCTTTCGACCTACGTCCTTGCGTATTCTGCGAAGCTGGCCAGCAAGACCCGGACCTCCGCGGACGATATCCTTGTGAAAGCGCTCTCCAGGCCTCTGGGCTGGGCCGCTGTTCTTGGCGGGGTCTATCTGGCTCTCGTGGCCCTGCCGCTACCGACGGATCCGGTGAACGTAGAGCACTTTCTCCTGGCCTTCAACAAGGGCATGTCCGTGGTGCTCATGATCTGGTTCGGCATGCGCCTCTCCGATGGGGTCTTCGATCGCTGGGCCGAGAAGGCCACCGCTACGGAGTCGAAGCTAGACGACCAGATGATCCCGATCCTTCGCCGGACCCTCAAGGTTTTCCTGGTCCTGATCGGGGTGGCGATGTTCCTGCAGAACATGGGCTACTCAGTCGGCAGTCTCCTGGCAGGGCTCGGCATCGGCGGTGCGGCCATCGCGTTCGCTTCCAAGGACACCCTGGCCAATCTTTTCGGCGCGATCGTTATCTTTTTGGATCGGCCTTTCTCGGTCGGCGATTGGGTGGAGATCGGAGACCTGGAAGGCACCGTCGAGGAGGTCGGCCTCCGAACCACCCGGATCCGGACCTTCGCAAACAGCCTGATCACCATGCCAAACGCGAACCTCACCACCACAGCGATCAACAACTGGTCGAAGATGCAGAAGCGGCGCATCAAGATGACCATCGGGGTCACTTACGGCACGCCCCCGGACAAGGTCAAGCAGGCTGTCCAGGCGATCCGAGACCTCATCACGGGGTACGAAGATTTCCGCCACGACTTCTTCATGGTGAATTTCAACGGCTTCGGGCCCTCCAGCCAGGACATCTTTGTTTACTGCTTCACGAATACCACGGTATGGGCGGAGTTCATGGCCGCACAAGAGCGCTTCCTCCTGGACATCTCCGGCCGATTCCAGGAGTTGGGCGTCGAGTTCGCGTTCCCGACGCAGACCGTTCATGTCGCCTCCTTGCCGGATCCCCCGGAGCCGATTGGCATTACGCAGTGATGCAACGTACAATCTGATTCGGAAGACCCCCCACGACGCAACTGGAGGTTTCGAATGAGCCGTTCATTTTGCATCGCATTGACCCTGGTCGCGCTCGTCTGGGCGCCCTTTGGCTGCGACCTGGACAATTCAGAGAACGACACGACGTCACAGGACACGGTCGTTCCTCCTGAGGACACGGTCGTTCCTCCTGAGGACACGGTTGTGCCGCCCGAAGACACTGTCGTGCCGCCCGAGGAAACGATCGTGCCGCCCGAGGACACGGTCGTACCGCCCGAGGACACGATCGTGCCGCCCGAGGACACAATCGTGCCGCCCGAGGACACAATCATCCCTGAGGATACTGTCGAGCCCCCCGAATGTGTGAAGGAAGGCGAGACGGGGCCGGTCACCATGCCGCCCATGGAGTGTTGCGAGGGCCTCGAGTTGATCAGCGTGGCCATCTGGGATCCGGACGTGCCCGACATCTGTGGTTTCTCGACCGGCGTTATCCTCTGCTCCAAATGCGGCAACGGCAACTGCGAGTGGGATTGGGAGAACCCGTGCAACTGCCCCGAAGACTGCAAGGCGTCGGATCCAGGCGGGGACCAGGCCCTCTGTGCAGAGACTGGGGGAACCTGGACTGACTGCGGCTCGGGCTGCGGCCCATGGGCCTGCGGGACGCCCTTCCCGGAGATCTGTCCTGCGGTCTGCATTACCCAATGCAATTGCCCTGCCGGCGACGGCTGGGACCCTCAGAAGGGCTGCGTGACCTGCACCTGCGATGAGTGGTTCGAGACCTGGGCTGCTCTCCTGGCCCAGGTCCAGGCCTGCCAGTCCCCGGACGACTGCATCGACGTCCCCGGCACCTCCTGCGGCTGCACCATGAACTTCGTGGTCAACAAGTCCGCCAGCCTGTGGTTTTTCTGGCAGATAGGCGAACTCATGGGCGCCGCAGGCTGCAGCCCCTTCATGAGCACCTGCTCCTGCCCCCCCGTAGACGGCTTTAAGTGCGAGAACGGCACCTGCGCCTGGAACTATCTTTAGACCGAATGCCGATACGAAAGCTGCGTATCAGGGGCCTTGGTGCAATTTGTTATTTGTAGTT
Source organism: uncultured Myxococcales bacterium (assembly GCA_964406905.1). GTDB lineage: Bacteria > Myxococcota_A > UBA9042 > CAIXZC01 > CAIXZC01 > CAZNWW01. The sequence goes on from CAYOTU010000284.1 coordinate 4,048, forward strand.
TGACCCTCAGCGTGGCTGAAATGTTCGAAATCCTTGATTGAATTGAGGTTTTTGAGGGATGCTGCCTGGACACTACTTGTACGCAGATACTTGAAGTTGAACCGGGAATATAGTGCGGCTATCCGTCGTTCGCCCTCATCCAAAAGTTCTACCGCACTTGGAGCAAGGCTTTTGTGGTAAACGGCAAAGAGAGGTTCGTAGTGGCTATCGTCTGTCATCGGCATTGCGCCGTCACAATCCGCGGCCAGACTGAGAAGGCGTCGGGCCATCCGGATGTTGATCTGCGGTATATCGCAGGCGACCACAAAGTTCAGCTCATTGTTGGACTTCTCCAGTGCAGAGGCAATACCGCGCAGTGGACCCTGGTCAGGTACCAAGTCAGGCACTACTGGAACGCCAAGGAAAGAGTACCTTTCAATGTCGTTGGCACTGACTATCAATTCATCAAAATGGGGTCGCAGTTGTTCAATGATGTGCTGGATCATGGGCTTGCCACCTTGGTTCAGCATGCTTTTGTCTGTGCCCATGCGACGGCTCTTCCCTCCCGCCAGTACAATGGCAGTGGCGGGCTCCCTGATAACCCACTGATGTTCAACCAAGTCGATACGGTCCGTATCGAAATCAAATCCATGGCCGCTGAAGAACAATACGCGGTCAGCGAGATGTAACACACCTTGTGCAGACTGCTTGATTGTTGTTATACCCGGATCCCGGGCAAGAATGAAAAGATCTGGCTCAACGTGGTTGCGCAGACTGGTGGATTCCACCACCAGCAGTGCATCCTGTGGAAGGCTGTCGAGCAGTACCCCAAAGCCCTTGGCCAGATGTGTTTTGAGGGACCTGAGCCAGAAGACACGGTGGGCCCCGGCTTTTAGAAGGCGGGTCGTGTCTTTTCCTGGCGGTCCCTGAGTCTCTTCAGTGATGGCGAAATCGCAGTCCAATGAGGAGCAGACGCCACAGCCTTTGCCTCCTCGTGGACAGAGACCGTCATTGCGGTCTACCGCGGTCACCTTGATAGCGATGACCTGACCTTGCTTTGAGAAACGGCTGCTCAGGTCGCAGGCCAATTCGGTTTTACCTACGTTCCTGCTGGCCGCACCTATCATCACCATGCCGGGTACCCGTTTCATATTTGGGCCATCATGCAGTCT
>CAYOTU010000285.1:0-5174 GCA_964406905.1 uncultured Myxococcales bacterium
CCGTGGAGCAGGTTCTGCGCAGCGGGCTGTTTCGCCTGGTGGTAGCGCAGGGCACCGGTCCTCGTTCAGGCCGCGTGCTCTTTAACTCCGTGGCTTGGCGGCGCTGGTCCGCGGCGGCTACGCGGGGGGACGCTACCTTTCTGCTTCTCCTTGAGGACGTCCCCGCTCTGGCAGCGTTCGCCCACCCCGCGCCCCTCCGCCTCCGGGTCCGACAGACCCCCGCCCGACGCCTCATGATCCGGGTGGAGCGGGTCGCAGGCCACAGCCCAGGCGCGTCCGCAACGCTGACAGCTTACGGGGGAATGGCATGAACGCTACGGGTACCCGCCGCCGCCACGTCGCGATGGTCTTCCCTCGCTTCCTGGCGGAGCTTGTTCGGGAGGGCCGCGGTGACGGCCCCGAGATCCTCAGGGATGCGGCGCGGCGTCTCCTGGATCTTTCCCCCGCTGTCTGGTGCCGCTTTCCCGATACCCTGGTGGTGGAAATCGGCGCGGTCCTCCCCCTGCACGCGAGCGAGGAGGCCCTGGTGGCCCGTCTTCGCTCGCGCCTGGAGCATCCTCCGAGGACGCTGCGCATCGGGGTGGCGGATTATGGTGCGACTGCGCGGACCGTCGCGCTTCTCGCCCGGGACGGCGCGGTGGTCGTGGTCCCCCCCGGTACCGACCGCGCTGTTCTGGGGGGTCTCTCCCTGGACGACCTGGATTTGACCGAGGAGAGCCGCCATTACCTCCGGCTCCTCGGGCTCCGCACCTTGGGGGAGGTGAGCGTGGGCTCACGGGGGGCCTGGGAACGCCGTCTCAGCGAGGGAGCCCGCATCCACGCCCTGGTCCTGGGCGAGTGGGGCCCCAACGAGGCCCGTGCCATGGAGCGGATTCTGGCCGACGAGCAGCGTGTTCAGGAGGCGATCTTCGACCCTCCGGTGACGCGCTCCGAAATTATTCTCTTTCGTCTGCAGGCCCTCCTGGACGTATCTTGCGCTGACCTCCTTCGTCGGGCCGAGCAGATCGGCGCGCTGGGATTGCGCCTTCTGGGAGAGGGCGGGGGAATCCTCTGGGAGGACGAGGTGCGTCCCGCCGCGGCCACCCGGGATACGACCCTGCTCACCACCCTGGCCCACCTGGGTATCGACGCGCTGGATCTCAGGGAGCCTGTGGGCAGCCTCCAGGTCGAATTGCGGGAGGTGAGGCCCGAGGAACTTCAGATGGACGACCTCTTCTGGCAGTCGCGGCAAAACGAGGAGCGCTGGCGTCATCTGAGCGAGCGCCTCGCTGCTGCGGGAGATGGGGACGCTGTCCTGTTTCAGGCAAACCTATCTCCGGATCACCTCCCGGAGCGCTCCTTCTGTTGGGGCCATGCCACATTGTCCAGAAACTCAATCAGAGCCGCGAGCTTGTCTGAGGGAGAGGCTGCATGGCTGGCCATGGCCGAGCGGGGGCTGCCCTCGTCCGTCCCCGATGACCTCGCTGTGCTGGCCTCCACTCGTCCGACCCTCTTCCTGGAGCCCCCCGAAGCCCTCGATGTGGATCCCCGGGGTGGTTTACGCTGGCGGGGTAGGCGCCAGGGTATAGCAGGAGTGAGAGACCTGGGCCAGGTGGAGACCGACTGGTGGCACGCAGATCCGATCTCCCGTCGTTATCGAGCCCTGCGCCTCGACGACGGCGGCGAGCTGTTCGCATACCAGGACCAGGACGAGTCCTGGTGGCTGCAAGGTGTGTTCGAATGAGAACCCCCCTGGGATTGCCCCCCCGGTGGTTCTCCGTCGGACCACTGGGCGCCCCCCGACCCGACCGGGGGGCGCCTACTCCCTTCTGCTCGCCTCCGCGGATGGTGTCCTGCCGTCAGCGGAGGCGAGCGCCCCTCTACCATGCCCGTGCGTGACGACTTCGTGCCGCTCCTCTGCCGCAGCGGCTACACCTTCCACCAGGCAGCGTCACTCCCCGAGGAGTACATGGAGGACGCGGCTTGCCGGGGGACGGACACCCTGGGGATAGCGGACCGGGACGGGGTATACGGAGCGGTGCGCGCTTATACGGCCGGGCGAGAGTTTGGTGTCCGTCCCCTGGTGGGAGCGGAGCTGACCCGCACCGACGGACCGCCCTTGCACCTGCTGGCCATGGACCTCCAGGGCTACGGGGACCTCTGCGAGCTGATCACCTCGGGCCGCGCGTCCGCGGAGAAGGGAGAGTCCCAGGTGACCCTCGCCGATATCCTGCCCCGAGCAGCGCGTCTGGTCCTGGTGCATTGCCACCTGGAGAATGAGCCCGCGGCCGGCGCGTTGCGTGAGGCCTTCGGGGATCGCTTCTACGCTGGCCTCTCCCGTTACGTCGTGGCGGGGGACGCGCCCCGCATCGCCGCTGTCCTCGAGCGGGCGAGGCGTTTCGACGTCCTCCCGGTGGTGGCCCACCCCGTGCGCTTCCACCACCCGGCGCGCAAGCCCCTGGCCGACGTCATGGCAGCGATCCGCGCGGAGACCACCCTCGAGGACGCGGGCCCCCGTCTGCCCCCGAATCGATGGCTCCGTATCCTGGACCCCGACGAGCGGGAGCATCTCTACGGGGAGTGGCCCGACGCGCTTCGCCGCACCCGCGCCGTGGCCGAGCGCTGCACCTTCTCCCTGGACGAGCTGCGCTACTGCTACCCTTCAGAGGGGGTCCCCGACGGATACGACCCCGACTCCTGGCTGCGGCATCGGGTCCGGGAGGGGGCGAGGACGCGCTACCCCGGGCGCGTGCCCGACGACGTGGAGCGCCAGCTCCGCCATGAGCTGGATTTGATCGAGGAACTGCGCTACGCGAACTATTTTATCACCATGTACGACATCGTCGCCAGGGCCAGAGCCCAGGGGATCCTTTGCCAGGGGCGGGGGAGCGCCGCGAACTCAGCGGTCTGCTACGTCCTGGGGATCACGGCCATCGATCCGGTCCGCTCCCGCCTCCTCTTCGAGCGCTTTATCTCCCGAGAGCGTCGGGAGCCCCCGGACATTGACGTGGATTTCGAGCACGAGCGCCGGGAGGAGGTGATCCAGGACATCTACGCGCGCTACGGGAGGGATCGGGCAGCGATGGTCGCCAACTTCATCCGCTACCGGCGTCGCATGGCCATCCGGGATATCGGCAAGACCCTGGGTTTCAAAAAAGAGCAGGTGGACCGCGTCGGGGGGGTGATGAAGCAGTACCGCCGGGAGGAGGCGAGCATGGACGAGATCTTCCAGGCAGCGGGCCTGGACCCGACCCATCGCAGGGTACGCCTCCTGGGTGAGTTGGTGCATCAGATCATAGGCTTCCCCAGGCACCTCTCGATCCATGTGGGTGGCTTCGTGATCAGCGATATTCCCGTCCACCGCATGGTCCCCGTGGAGCCAGCGCGCATGAACGGGCGCACGGTGATCCAGTGGGACAAGGAGGACGTGAAGGACGCTGGGCTCCTCAAGATCGACGTCCTCTCCCTGGGGATGCTCACCGTGATCCGCAAGAGCTTCGATCTCCTGCGGGAGCACCGGGGCCTGGACCTTTCCCTGGCTACGATCCCTCCAGACGATAGTCCCACCTTCCGCATGATCCAGAAGGCGGACACGGTGGGCGTCTTCCAGATCGAATCCCGAGCCCAGATGAGCATGCTCGGGCGCCTCAAGCCCGCGTGCTACTACGACCTGGTCGTGGAGGTGGCCATCGTTCGCCCCGGCCCCATCCAGGGAGGCATGGTCCATCCCTACCTGCGGCGCCGCCGGGGCCAGGAGCCGGTGACCTACCCCCTCCCGGAGCTGGAGCCGGTCCTTGAGCGCACCTATGGGGTGCCGCTCTTCCAGGAGCAGGTGATGAAGCTCGCCATGGTGGCGGGGGATTTCACCGCGGGAGAGGCCGACCAGCTCCGCCGGGCCATGAAGCCCTGGCAGGCCTCCCAAGGGTTGAATCCGATCCTGGAGGACCTCAGGAACCGAATGGAGGCCAAGGGCATCCCCCGGTCCTACGCGCGCCAGATAGCGGATCAGATCCGGGGCTTCGGGGAGTACGGCTTCCCCGAATCCCACGCTGCCTCTTTCGCACTCCTGGCCTACGCGTCCTCCTACCTGAAGTGCCACCATCCGGGAGTGTTCGCAGCGGCCCTGGTCAACTCGCAGCCCATGGGCTTCTACCGTCCCCATACGATCCTCCATGACGCGGCCCGCCACGGGGTGGAGGTGAGGCCCCTGGACGTGAACCACTCGAGGTGGGACTGCACCCTGGAGGCGCCTGTGTCAGGCGACGGCGAGCCTTGGCCCCTGCGTATGGGGCTGCGCCTGGTGAAGGGGCTGCGTGCTGACTTGGTCGAGGCCTTGGTGACGACCCGGGAAGCGGGAGGAGGCTATCGCGACATGGAGGACCTCGTGGCCCGTACAGGCTGCCCCTCCCACGCGCTCCTGAAGCTGGCCGTGACCGGCGCGCTGGACGCATTGATTCCCGGTGAGGAGTTCGACACCAGACATCGGCGGGTCCGCGCTATCTGGTCAGCGCATCGCTTCTTCGGAGACGAGCGCGGCATCCTGGCGCGGACCCCCGCGGAGACCCGGCTGCCGGATTTCCCAGGCATGGGCCACGCTGATCGCCTGGTCACAGAGCACCTTCACGCGGGCACCTCGGTTGACACCCACCCCATACAACTAATCCGCGCCTGGTTGAAGGAGCACCGCTACCTGGACTCGGTGACGGTAAAGCGCACCTCCTCGGGGCGCCGCGTCCGTACAGCGGGCCTGGTCATCGTTCGCCAGCGTCCCCCAACGGCCAATGGGATGATGTTCGTGACCCTCGAGGACGAGGAGGGCTTCGTGGACCTGGTGATTCCGTCGTCAGTCCGAAAGAGGTTTCGTACTGCCCTGGTCTCTCACCCGATCCTCGCAGCAGAGGGTATCCTCGAGCGGGACGGCAACTCGGCCGCGCTTAAAGTCAGCGCAGTCCATCCTCTCTACCTGGCCGACCAGCCGATCCAAAGCATGTCGCGGGATTTCAGGTAGCCGCTGACCGTAACCATTCAGTGACGGTATAGCACGATTGGGATGGCCCCTCTTGGCACAGCCCGAAGCAACGCTCTGGATGGCCCCTAAATCCGGAACCGTCGCCGGCGACGGATTGCGGGGCCTCGGTGGTCGTTGCTTCGGGATGTCGTATTGGGGGCCGTTTCGTTCGGAGCTGACAAGAAAT
>CAYOTU010000286.1:0-5161 GCA_964406905.1 uncultured Myxococcales bacterium
CATCGCCGTACGGATCATTGCTATCCCGCGGTTCGTCACGCCGCCAATCCTCTCGGTTACGGACGATGAAGGAGAAGTTTTCAACCGAATCCAGGCGGTCCAGGGCGACAGTCTCACCGGAGAAGACCCCGAGGAACCGCCCCTGGATCTGCTCCTTACGGGTAGCCACGGGGTCCACGTGGCCTGGGGCCACCCCGACGGCACCTTCGATTCACCGATCCCGGTGGTATCAGCGCCCAATGCCATTGACTCCCGTTTTCAGGAAATGACCGGCGACGGGGTCCCGGATCTGATCGTCCTTGCACCGGAGCCGGGCCAGGAGCAACGGGTGGTGGCCCTCTGGATCCAGGACACCGAGCCCGGCGCCATACCCAAAGGCAAGCGGACCTTCCAGCTCAAGGAGAAACGCAACGTCCAGCTCTCTCCCAACAAGCTGGACATAGCGGACGTCACCAACGACTTCCGCCCGGACATCCTGGTGGTCAGCACCGAAGAGAACGAGTCCCTTAACGTGCTGCACCACACGGGCAAGACAGCGGGGGTTCCCGGGGAATCATCGGCCTACCTGGACTACCCGAAGACCTTCACTGGCGTGACGGGTGGCGTGGACATCAGCCACGCGGACGTCAACAACGATGGTTTTGTGGACGTGCTCATCGGCCGCGAGGGCTCAAGCTGGTTCACGGTCTACGTCAACGACGGTAACGGGGCCTTCCCCATCGGCGTGGACTCCCTGGTCGGGTTCGGCAACGGGCTCACCCACATCCTGGTGGCGCACCTCCACGACAACGACATCGAACCCATCCCCCGTCCCGACGTCATCGTCTTCAACGCTGAATTGAAGACACTCATGATGCTGGAGAACATTGGAAACGGTTACTTCGACCATCCAGGGGTCTATCCCGGCGAAGACTTGGAGATGTGGGGCAACAGGCTCTCAGGCAGTCAGATCCAGGCGAATGCCCTGGACTGGTCCGATGAGATCGAATCCGGGCGCTTGGTTGTCATTGATACGGACATCGGCGGGTTGGTGAGGGGCAACTTCGACGGCGATAACATTCCGGATCTGGCGGTTACTTCCTCGGAGGAAAAGCTCGTACGAATCTACCGCGGCGATCCCCCTCCTGAGCCCGAGGCCGGAGACAATCCTGATGCCCCGGAGTTTCACTTCCTGGGCAACTTCCACCAGGAGCGCTTCTTCAACGCGGGCGAAAACCCCGGTGACCTTGCGGCCGGGGACTTCAACGGCGACGGAATGGACGACCTCGCTGTGCTCAACGGAGACACAGCGAAGATTACCCTCCTCATGAGCAAGGACGGAAACTACCAGGCGACCACCGAGATACCCATGCCACTCGGGCCAAAGTGGAGCGGGGGACAGCTCACGCCGACGATGGCCCTCGTCGCTGACTTCGGAGCGTCCTTGAAGGACGGCTTGCCCTATCCCGACACCATACAGGATCTGGTGGTGATCACCGCGCCCGTATCCCAGACCTGGTTCATGCCGCCAACCGAGGAGGATGGCGAGGTAGAAGAGCAGGACATCTCGGTCCCTCTCCTCCTCACCTACCTGGGCCTCGGTCAGCTCAACGGACCCGAGTTCACTCCGATCAAGTCAACGACCTCCCACCGCATGAGCGCCGAAATCAGCGGAGCCGCGGTCGGACACTTCGACGGTGACATCTACCCGGACATCACCATCTGTACAAAGACCGCCCCAGCGGATCTTGCGAGCGGAGGCAACTTCGACATACTGCGGGGAGCAAAGAACCCCTTGACCAGCACCCCGTCCGACGCGGAGATCGAGAACAACTTTCCAGGCCGCTTCTGGCCCCTGGGCGGCTTCATCGGACCCCAAAACCCCACTGATATCGCCACAGCGAAGCTCAACAAGGACGACCTCGACGACGTAATCCTCATCGCCCCCCAGGTGGGCACTCTGGGTAGCCTTGATATGCAATTCGCTCATGCCGTGGCATACATCACCCGCTTCGACATGGGCTGGAACTCCTGCGACAAAACCTATGACCAGATAAGCTTCGAATGCTGCCAGCCCATCGACCCGGCACTACCTTGCCCACCTTCGGTGGACGATGGCTGTGAACTCGACGAGGACGAGGAGAACCCACAACCAATAAACAGGTGCTTCGGCCCCGAGACTGCCAACAGCATCGTAGGCCTTGAGCCGATCAAGGTCCTGGCGGACCGTATCAGCTTCGACCCGAACCTGGGGGAGTTGGACGATGTTCCCGATGTAATCACGCTAAACCGCGGCTCGGGCAACTTCTCGTATTTCCAGGGAGCGCAGACTCAGGACAACTACTATTTCCAGAACCTGGTCGGCTACCCCAACGTCCACCCCATCGGCTCCTCACCTGTGGATATCGACATCGGCGATCTGGACGATGACGGGTTGCCCGACGTGGTGGCCGCGCTCCAAGGCTCCCTAGTGATCGCGTACGGACTGGACGCGGAGCTGCACCACTTCAAGCTGGGCGTCCCCCTGGAGAAAGGCCCCGACGCGCAGGACATGGCCCCAACCGGGGTCCTGATGGCCGACGTGAACCGGGACGGATACGTGGACATCGTGACCTCGTCCACGAGCAAGAGCCGCATCTGGATCTACGTCTCCGGAGGGGATCGGGACTTCCTCGGACCCTACCCATTCGAGTGCGGCAAGGACCCCGTGGATGTGGTCGATATCATCTTCGAGGAAGCCGATCCCCCGTGCATCAACCTCGCCGTGGTCAACGCAGGGTCCCGCTCGATCTCGATCCTGCTCAACGAAGCCTGCGATTGATTCGCCCGCTTCGCCATCCTATAATAAGATTCCCGAATCCGCGACCATCCCCCCCCTGGAGGTCACCATGTGTAAGGGTCCGCTCCTCGTAGTCATCCTGCTCCTTACCTCAGCGGTGTCGGCCCAGGCGTTGCCGAACCTGACCGGCTCGGTGGAGATGGATATCGACTACGGCCCCAACGACGCCCTGGTCAGCTTCTACATCACCATCGAGAACAAGGGCGACACGTTCTGCGACGCGTCGATCTACTGGGCCGACTTCTGGGGGTACTACACCTGTAACTGCGGCACCAACCCACTATTCTGCGCCAGCGCACCCGCGTCGGACGAGACGTGGGAATTCACCGACCCGTCGGTCCTGGGGCCCGGGACGACCTGGAGCCCCGACGAGCCCGTGGTCCTGGCCTATCCCTACTCGAACGAGCCCTACCGGTTCATGCTCTACGTGGACAGCCTCTTATCCTGCAACGAGGGCGGCGAAGTGGCGGACAACTTGATCTGTGGGGAGTTCTCCGTGGACGTCGTGAAGCAGGAGGCGGACCTGGAGATCACCGACTGCACCGTCGGGCAAGACCCGGCCTTACCCGCTGGGGTGCTCTTCACCGCTGTAGTGCGCAACGTCGGCGCGGCAGCCACCACCGTGGCCACTGACGTGGACTTCTTCATGGTAGATACGCTGCCCAGCCAGGACGTTGGGGTGGTCTGGGGCGATGTCGGTGCAGACTTCGCCACGGTAAACGCCGACCTCATGCCGGAAACCGAGGTCGTCGTGACCTCTACACTGAGCACATGCGATGCCGCGTTGTACTACCCGATCTTCACCGTGAACGGGTTCGAGGTCTTTGATGAACCGGACTATGACAACAACTGGTGCATCCCCGAGCCGTCCATGTACGAGTGCACCGAGAATATCCTCCTGCCGGACCTGATTTTCTCGACGGTCGAGGTCGACCAGGAGGCCCTAAACTTGCAGGGGGTGATCTACATTCACGGCACCATCAGGAACCAGGGACTCGTCCCGATCACGGCCCAGGAATCCTACAAGCTCTGCATCTACGAAAACTGGCCGCAGAAGCCCGGGGAATGCGAGGTGCCGGAGCAGGGGGTGAATGGTTGGGTGCTCTCCTTTGACAACGGCCTCGGCCCCGGGCTGGATCAGGAGTTCGACAAGGTCTCTGAGACCGCCTCTGAGGGCATGAACGACTACTGGCTCCGGGTGGACTGCGACTGCGTGAATCCGGAGTACGGGGAGATCCTCGAGAGCGACGAGAAGAACAACGAGGCCAAGCTCGACAACATCCTTATACCGGTGGAGGGGCCGGACCTGATGGTCTCCGTATTCAAGGCCCTGGTCCTGCCGATAGACGGCGAAAACGTGATCCGATACATCGTCGAAGTGACCAACATCGGCACCGAGGCCATCACCGGGTACATCGGGGTGGACCTGTACCGCGACTACACGTCCGACGTCCCGCTGACCTTCGATAGCATCATGGCAGCGATCAACGCTGAGGAGGAGTGGCCGGAGAACTCGGAGTACTTTGAAATCCCGGACGGCCTCAAGGCCAACGGAGACCACGCACAGGCCATGTTCTCCGACTGGGTGCCGGCCGCGGACGGTACCTACCAGCCCTGGGTGGTGGTGGACATCGAAAACCGGATCTTCGAGGCCAACGACGAGAACAACTGGGCCACGATCACCCCCCCCATCGAATACGAGCTCATACCCCCCACTGAGGGGCCGAACCTGTCCATCGAGACCTTCACGGGCAAGGTCACCGGTAACCGGATCACCTACGATCTGCTTGTGCGCAACGCTGGCGACGCTGTAGCGGCGGGCCCCTTCCGTATCGATCTCTTCCCGGACCAGGAGAACCCGCCGAACCTCTTCGATCAGTCTGACATCATGCTCTCCGTAGAGGAGTTGGCACCCGGAGAAGAAGCTCCATGGACCTACGTGTGGGAAAATGTCCCTGACGGAATTTACCGTTCCTGCGCACTGGTGGACTCGGGCAACCTCATCGCTGAGACCGAGGAGGGGGACAACCTGTTCTGCTTCCTCATTTTCGATGTCGGTGCAATGGAGTGTCCCGAGGGTAAGATCCTGCGGGACGGCTGCATGTGCGGCGGTGAGCCGCAGTTCACAGGCTATTGCTGTGACGGGGAATGGAGCGCTGTAGCCTGTAAACCGGATCTGCCCGAGGTGGTGGAGGCGGAGGACGTGGTGACCGGAGAGGAAGACCTCGTCACCAGCTTCGGCGGTGCGGGCGACGGCTGCGGCTGCCGCCATCACGGCCCGACCTCGATCCCCGCCGGCTCAGCCGCCGCCCTGGTCCTGTTAGCTGTCGGCTATCTGGCCCT
>CAYOTU010000287.1:0-5158 GCA_964406905.1 uncultured Myxococcales bacterium
GCGAGGCGCCTCGACACCCGAGAAACTGGGAAGTTATTCCTGCGCCGACCCTAAGTTACGCACGTTTCTTTCCCGGGAAACCCGCTAAATCAGTCTTCGTATAGACGAATCTTATATCTATAAGCCAGAACGCGCTCCTCCGCTGCCGTTAGTGTCAGATCCCAGGTCACCGTCGTGTCGGGGTTGACAGAGCCGGGCGCAAGCATAACCTCCCGGGCCTTTCCTCCCTTGGACCGCTGCTCAAGGACGCCGGTGAATCGGCGTACCACCCGTACCCGCGCCTTCCTGGCCGAGGTGTTGCGTAATGTCAAGGTCCCGTCAAGGATGACCCGATCCATATACTGCCCTGCGACCTTCTCCGCACGGCGTGCGCGATCCACCTCGATCTCCTGAACCGTACCCAGGACCCTGCTGGACCTGCTCACCTTGACCACAGCCTCATCCCCTGCAGCGGTAAACGTCAGGAGGCCCTGGCCCACGGCCTTTCCCTCCTCGACCACGGTGACCGGCCCCGTGGTGAGGGGGCCGGGGGTTGTATTGGTCAACTGCACTGCCAGCCAGACCGGGGCCGGCTTCTCCGGGTCCAGGGAGGCGTCGTCTATCTCCCAGTAGAAGAGGTCCTCGTATGGAACTTGCCGCCGCAGCACAGGGAAGCGCCCCCGTTCGCCCCGGTCCAGGTCCAAGTCCAGAGGCCCGTAGAGGTAAGTGTCCTCCTGGTCCAGGCCCCATGCACAAGCGGCGACGCGCTGGAGGACTCGTTTGCCGCTCCCCACCTGCTCCAGTGGAATCGGCATAGTGCTCTGATCGAATCTGGCGACGCCCGTGGCCAGGAAGACCTCTGTACCGGAGAGGTTTGCCAGATCGTTGAGCACGTACGCGTCCATGTATAGGGCAGCCTTCCGGGGCTCAGAGGTATCGATGCGGTACTCGGGCAACCAGCCGAAACGATCCGTCAGATATTCAGCGGCGACGTGGACTTTGTCGCCGGGGTTATCGAAGGTAATTTGTAGACCCCGGGTACGGTCCTCTACATTGGTCAGGTTCGTGGGGCCCCAGAGGTTCAACTCGATGACCTCACGAGAGGGGATGACGATCCGTACGTTGTCCGCGGTGAGGACAAAACCCTTACCGCCGTCAGGCATGGCGATCAAATCTTGGAGGACCCCATGGACCAGCCCGTTGCTCGTGCGCAGTCCGACCTTCCGCCCGTGGTATGCCCCGGCCATCTCCAGGAGGTCCTTCGGGGCACGAGGGGTAGAGATCTCCGTCGTCACCGCGCTGCGAACAACAATTCCGTCCCGGGTGGTGAGGTGCAGGGATCCGTAGAGCGCATGGAGGGGCTCAGCCAAGGTCAGAGCCCCGGTTTCGTCCGGTGCGCCGCGTCCCTCCACAACGATCCAGGAGAGGCCGCTCTTGTACGCTGTGATGTGGGTAGGGGTGAGACGCAGGCCGCTCCCCTCTTCCCCCATGGCTTGGGAGGACGAGATCAGGGCCGCAGCCACCACCAGAATGATGACGAAGTGCATCGGCATACGCATCGGGCAACCTCCGAGTCCATTCTGTGCCAGCCTGTCACAGGGCTCGAAGTGACGCAACTTGCCTGTTCATATCATTGACAACAACGGGGCGTGGATATAGTATGAGGCGTCCGTTGCGTATGCTTCCCCGACGGACAGAAGGAGGACTTTTGAGGCTTGGAAAGGCCCTTCTCGCGCTCCCTACCCTCTTCACGCTTTCGAGTGTGTTCCTTGGGCTCATGTCCATCGCCTGCGTCTTTGACGGGGATTACCGCCTCGGGGCCATCGTTATTCTCTTCGCTGGCCTCTTCGACATGCTCGACGGAAAGGTAGCGCGGCTCACCCGGACTGAGAGCCGCTTCGGAGTACAAATCGACTCCCTGGCCGACGTTATCAGCTTCGGTGTGGCGCCGGCTGTGCTTGTGTACGTCGTCGCGCTCCGAGGCCTCCATGTCGGGGCCTTCGACATCGGTCTCTTCGTAGCGTTCCTCTTCGTGGCCGCCGGCGCTATCCGTCTTGCCCGATACAACGTCATGTCCGACACGGTGCAGGGGAAGGTTAAACGCTTCATAGGTCTCCCGATTCCCATGGCCGCCGGCACCCTCGCCTCCCTGGTTCTGGCGATCAGCAGCACCGGCGCACATCTGCCCGCGGGGCCCTTCGTGGCGCTGGTCCTACTCCTTGCCTTCCTGATGGTTTCGCCCTTCACCTACCGTAAGTCCCTCGCAGCCAGTCGCGTCGAGGCCTTCCTGGTCCTCAGTCCTCTCGCAGCGACAGTCGTCGTGCTCATGTTCATAAACCCGTCCTATGGGTTCTTCGGCTTCTTTGTGTACTACCTTACCTTCGGTCTGGTGGAGACCGCTGTGCTGCGAATCCGACACCGTCGCCCGAGGGTGGAAAAGATCAACGACCCGGTCGACGACTGACCAACTGCGGCCACCTTTATCCATGCACGACACGCCTCTGGACGAGCTGCTCGGCACTCGTAAGATCGTTGTGGTCCTTGGCACCGGGGGCGTGGGCAAGACCACCGTGGCTGCGGCTCTTGGTGTTGGGTTGGCCCGGCGGCGACGCACCCTCGTGCTGACCGTGGACCCGGCCCGCCGCTTACGCGACGCGTTCGGCTCCTCCGGCGTCCGTCGCAAAGCAGATAACCTCCCCGACATCGACATTCTGGACGTGGCCGAGACCGTACGCCGCATCGTGCTCTTCCTCTCGCCGGATCCCGAAACAGCGGAGCGGATCATCGGAAACCGGTTCTTTAGCTATATCGACCGCAGGCTCCCCGGGATTCAACATTACGCGGGCATATTCCGGGTCCTCGAGGCCCTTGAGGACGGTAACTATGATGTGGTAGTGGTGGATACTCCGCCCATGGGACACGCGATTGAGTTCCTTACCGCAGCGGATCGGGTCCTCAGCGTCGGGCGCCTCCTCGGCGCGGTGACCGGTTCTTCCGCCAAGCGCTTCAGCCTCCGTGTCGGCCTTCCACGCCTTGTGATCCGTACCCTCAACGGTTTCCTCGGCAAGGTCTTCGCAGAGGACCTCTTCGAGTTCTTCGACCTGATGCACCTTATCCTGGTGCGCTTCGACGCACAGGCACGCCGCGGGCGGGAGCTGCTGACCTCCGACGCGACAGCGCTGCTTGTGGTCTCTGCACCTGATCGTGACGCGTCCGGGGACACGGCTCGGCTCCTTGGGGATCTCCCCGAGGGGCACCGAATCCTGGCTGAGATCCTGAACCGGGTCCTGCCTCCTACCGAGGAATCCCCGGAGAACGGAACTGAACGTCTTCTGGACGCGATGGAGGATCTCCCGGGCGCGAAGCTCTGGCTTCCCTCGACACGCCGCGATCTCAGACGCAACCTCACCCGATCACTTTCGTGGTACCGGGACCTCTACGCCGCGCAGCAAACACAGATCGAGGCCACCCTGGAACAATGCCGCGCGCTGCACGTTGAGCATGTCCTCCAGCTCCCCCTCTCAGACTCGGGGATAGAGACCCCGGAGGGCCTCCTGGCCTTGTACAATGCTGCCCAGCCCTGTTGACAGTTCGGCCTATCCGTGTTAGCTGAATCTCTATGAATTGGCTCATCGCGACGGCTCCTTCCAAGACCTATGGCATCGACCTCGTGGAGGCCTTGACCCAGTCCTCTCTCATGGTCCAGTCGGTCCTCCTCGTCCTGGTCCTGATGTCCCTGGCCTGCTGGTTCATCATCGGGTTCAAATGGTTCCAGTTCCTGCGTGCGGCACAGGCCAACCAGAAGTTCCTGGAGATGTTCTGGGGATCGCGCAAGCTCGACAAGGTCTTCGAGGAGGCATCCCAGTTCCCGTCCAGCCCCGTCTCACGGGTCTTCCAGGAGGCCTACAAGGAAATGGTCCGGGTCAAGAAGCACGAGGCCGAGGGCGGCATGCTCAGCGGCTTCGAGAATGTAGAGCGTACCCTCCGCCGGGCCAGGCAGGAGGAGCTTACCCGTTCCGAGAAGATGATCCCCTTCCTGGGCACCACGGGCAGCACAGCGCCCTTCATCGGTCTCTTCGGCACCGTCTGGGGGATCGTCGAGGCTTTCGACCTGATCCCCAGGGACACCGGTGGCAGCATCCTGGACAAGGTGGCCGGGCCCATGGCCCACGCGCTGATCGCCACAGCGGTGGGGCTGCTTGCGGCGATTCCTGCAGTGATGGCCTACAACTGGTTCGTCCGGAAGATCAAGGTCGCGCACGCTGAGGTGGACGGTTTCTCCAGCGAGTTCCTCAACATCCTGCATCGCCACTTCACCAACAAGTAGGCGGGAGGAAACGATGGGCTTCAGCGCGGGTGGCAACGACGGGGGCGGCGACATCCCCACCACCCTCTCCGAGATCAACATCACCCCAATGGTTGACGTGATGCTAGTCCTGCTGACGATCTTCATGGTGGCGTCGTCCGTGGAGACCCTCCAAGTGAAGGAGGAGTCCCGCGCTATCCTGGAGGAGCGCGAGGAGGACGAGGATCTCATGAGAGAGTTGGAGCGCTTGCGTGAGCTTGAGCGGCGCCTCAAGGACCAGGACCTGACCGATCGCCGGGATCGGCGTATGCTGAACACCCTCCGTTTCCGGGAAGATCGGGTCAAGGAGTTGGAGGAGCAACTCGAGGATCGCAGCCAGAACGTCCCCATCAACCTCCCCAAGGTCAACTCTGAAGCAGTGAATCTGGCAGAGGAACGTAAAATCGTTGTCGTAGTGACCCACGACCTCAAGCTCTATGTTGGAGACACCCTCGTCGCGGACTGCGCTAGCTTTGGCGTCGTGGATCCTACCGGCGACACGGAATCGGACGCGTTTCGGAAGTGTCTCACCGTGATAGGTGAGAAGCTGGTCGCCAACAAGAAGCTCCAGGATGACAAGGAGTGCTACCTCAAGGCCGACCGGGAGATCGGTTACGGTAAGATCCTGGCTCTCATGGCGACCATCCGTAAGGCCGGAATTACGAAGTTCGGGCTGGTCGCGGACGAGTTGATGGACGAAGCATCCGATGTGAAGGAGGCGCCCTGACCGTGAGCGTCTGTCAAAAAATAACTGCGGCATTCGGTCGCCGCTGCATCCCCTCTCGCTTCGTTCCGCAACCTCAACGTACAGGCAGTATGCCTGCGGCTGCGCGC
>CAYOTU010000288.1:0-5144 GCA_964406905.1 uncultured Myxococcales bacterium
ATATCTGCATTGGGAGGTGGGGGTCTCACGGACGCAGATCTCGCTGAGGTAGGGCAAGGTCGGTTCGATGTGCTCCCATAGCCAGGCGCAGAGGTTCTCCGAGGTCGGCCGGGAGAGCCCCTCCACCTCGTTCAGAAATTGATGGTCCAGACGTTTGATCACCGGCTTTACAGCGCTGGTGATGTCCCCGTAGTCCACCAGCCAGCCTCGTTCGGGGTTAACCGGCCCTTCCAGGGAGACCTCGATCTCGTAGGTATGTCCATGGAGATTGCGGCAACGATGGCCCTCCGGCGCTTGGGTCAGAGCGTGCGCTGCTTCGAAGTGGTATCGCTTTGTCAGTTGGACGATCATTTCTTGACTCCAGATGAAGCGTGACCACGGCCCGCTTCGATGTGGTCATTGCCTCCTACGATATCCTCCACCCGCGCCAAGTCAATCGTTCTGCAACGTCCGCCGTGGTATCCTCTTCGGTATGGAGCCCGACCCCGGAGGTCCTCATGGTCCCTCGTTTGCCTATCGCCCTGACCGTACTGGCCACGCTTCTCTGGTCCGCCTGCGGCACGAAGGACCCCGGTTTTCCTGCCGAGGATACAGTGGAAGACATCGTGGTTGAGGTGAGCCCCGACACCCCGGAGCCCCCGCCGGACATCCCACCGGAGCTGCCCCCGCCGGTGATCTGTACGCCCGATGAAGAGCGTTGCGGGGACGCTGGCGTTGAGACCTGCAACGCTGCGGGGACCGCGTGGGACCTGACACAGAAGTGCGACCCAGCGGAGCTCTGCCTTGAGGATCCCTTTGAGTGTTGCCTCCCGAATTGCGTAGGGAAAAAATGCGGTCCGGACGGCTGCAGGGGTTCCTGCGGAGGCTGCCCCGGTGGCCTCCTATGCAACGACGCGGGAAAATGCGAGGAGCCTTGCGTCCCGGACTGTGACGACAAGAACTGCGGATTCGACGGCTGTGAGGGCTCCTGCGGGAACTGCGAAGATGGTTGGGAGTGCTTGGAAGGGGTCTGTGAAGAGATCTGTTTCCCGGACTGCTCCGATGAGAAGACGTGCGGGGAAGATGGATGCGGGGGGAGCTGCGGCGTGTGCGACGGGGAGTTGGAGTGCCTCGACGTAGCGTATGGGCGGCATTGCTCAAAGCCCTGCGTGGACCTGGTGGATTGCCCGGCGGAGCTTTTCTGTCTCGGAGGATTTTGTAACCCCTGGGAGTGCCAGGGAGACGAAGACTGCGGCCCCGCCCAGGTCTGTGACCCCTTCCTGCGCTGCTCGCCGTTCATGTCCTGTTTCGGTACCGACCCCTGCTTTCCCCTGGACGACCCCGTAACCGGCGGGGAGTTGGAGATGGTCTGTGACGTCGACACAGCGATCTGCGTCCCCGTGTCAGAGGTTTGCCTGGACGACCAGTGCTACTCCCGGGAGGGGGCCTGCGCCTGGGTAGCCCCGGGGGAGGGGTACTGCGAGGACGGTGAGCCCTGCACACTGGACACCTGCGACCCTTCCCTGGGCTGCCTCCACGAGAAGAGCGACGCGCTCTCGTGCCTGGACCAGGTCTACACCTGCGAGGAACTGCACGTCATGGCCGACTGGGAGGCCGGCGCTCTCACTGCGGCCACCAACGGTGCGGCCTGCGAGGTAGACGCGGACTGTCACCTTTGCCTCTTCCTCGACGGCTTCGACGAGGGCTGCCCCGAGTACTTCTGGTTCTTTGCTGGAGCAGACCCCGCCCTCCTCCTGGCCATTGATCAGGCATGGAACGCGCTGGGCTGTGATCCGGACGCGGCCTGCGGGCCTCCTCCTGAACCAAGTCCGGCGCCATGCTGCGTGGGAGGGGCATGCACCTTCGGCGGGAACTGTACAGCGTTCGTGGACACCTGCCTCTCCTTCGTCACCTGCGGCGACGTGGACACCGACGGCGACGAGCTCGGCGACGGCTGCGACCCTGACGATGACGACGACGGCGCGCTGGACGGCGACGACTGCCAGCCCCTCGATCCCCTGGCCTTTCCCGGTGCGGAGGAGCGCTGCAACTTCGTTGACGATGATTGCGACGGGGAGGTCGATGAGGACTTCCCCGAGCTGGGTCAGGCCTGCCTCTCCGAGGACCCGGACGCGTGCGATCCCGCCGGCTGGTGGGTCTGCGAGGAGACCGGCGACATCTTCTGTCAGCCCCAGGGCTGGCCCGGTGCGACGGAGATCTGTGACGGCAAGGACAATGACTGCGACGGTGAGACCGACGAGCCGGGATCCGTGGGCTGCGTGGCCTGCTGGGAGGACCTGGACGACGACAGCTTCGGCGCGGGTCTCCCCGACTGCATCTGCGCGCCCGACCCACAGATATGCTTTGACCAGGCCCCCGGGGATTGCGACGACGAGGACCCCGAGGTTCACCCCGGCCAGCCGGAGCTATGCAACGGCAAGGATGACAACTGCAACGGTGTCGTGGACGAGTTCTGCGGGTGACCCGAGGCGGCAGCCTAAAGGCTCTATAGTCTGATGTCGATCTTGGTGCTGGCCCGCTGCTCGTCGAGCCAGCGTCGGAAGGCCTTTTCGAAGGACTCCTCCTCCAGGAGACCACGGAGCCGGAACCGGAACTCCTCACGCTGCGCGTCGTCCTTGAATTCGCGTCGTTCCTCGGCTACTACCTTTACCAAGTGAATCCCCAGGTTGGAGCGTACCGGGCCGCCTACGCCGCCGACGGGGAGGTTGAAGACCACGTCCTCGAAATCCTCCTCGAGGGTACCCTCGGTGACGAAGCCGATGATGCCGTCGTCTTCGCCGCTGGCCTTGTCGTCGCTCTCGGTGCGCGCCGCCTCCTCAAAGGTGATCGTCCCGGCCTTGATGCGCCCGAGGACCTCCCGGGCGCGCTCCCAGGTTTCCTGGAAGCTCTCGAAGTTGGCGGAGGGGCCCAGGCGGAGTAGCACGTGTGCGATCTTCACGGCACGATATTTTCCATCGGAGTAGCGGGCAGCAAAGGCCTGGTCCGCCTCCCGGTCCGAGACTTTGACCTTGGCCCGCACCTGCATCATGACGACCTGATCTCGCAGGATCTTGGTCCGGATCGTCTCCCGGAGGTGCTCAGCGGAGTCAAAGCCCAGCTCCCGGGCCTTCGCCTCCAGGACCTTGGGATCAAGGGGGCCCTCGATTCGGAGCATTCGGCGGAGCTGTCCGTCCACGTCCTTTGAGCTTACCTCGATGCCCTGGCGGTCACCCGCTACGAGGACCAGCTCGTTGTCGATGATGTTGTTCAGGACCTCTCGCTGGATTGTCTGGAACTTCGCCTCCCGCTCGTCCTCCGGGAGGTCAGCGGGGATTCCCGTGAGCCGTGGCAGCATGGCCAGGCGCAGGTCGTAGCGGGTCACCACCCGGTTACCCACCACCGCCACGACCCCTTCGAGGAGATCGCCGTCTTCCGCGCCGGGTTCGGCGGCCAGCGCGGATGCCGGGGCCAGGACACTTCCCAATATCATTATCAGGGCCGGCAGCCCGAGGAGTCGTGCAACCATTGGTCGGGTCATTTTCATTTCGTCACTCCCGCTACGGTGCGACCACGAGGTCGCGGAGGACCCCATCGTCCACGGTCCAGTCGTCCATGTCCAGCAGCTCAGCCTCCACGGCCTTCCGCGCTGCAGCTGTCCGCTCCTGCGCCAGCGCGGTCTGGATCCCAGGCGCCGCGTCCTCGATGGTGTGCAGTACCGCGTCCCGCCGTCCGGTGACCATCACTAGGTGGAACCCAGCGGGGCCCTCCAGGGGAAGGCTCACCTGGCCGACGTTCCGCATGGCCAGCGCGGCCTCCAGGACCGAGGGAGGCGCCAGGCGCCACGCGACCTCACCCCTGTCTCGGGAGAAGAACAGCAGGTCTCCCCCCTTGGAGCGGGTCTTTTCATCAAGGCTGTGTCTTCCGGCAAAGTCTGAAAAGACAGCTTCCGCGTCTGCCCCCGGTCTGGCCAGAGTGGCCAGGAGGTCACAGCGCAACGCCTCCGCTGTGGCCAGATCCGCTGTCAGGATGTGTCGAGCCCGCACCAGCGTCGGCCGGTCCACCGGCTTGTCCCGCGCCCAACGAGCCTGAACCTCAGCGTCGGTGATCGGGGGGGCCTGGTAGCTCGCCATGCGGTCCTCGGTCCAGCGCAGCGCCATCTCCCGGTCCCGGATCCGGCTGATCCGGGGGTCGTCCGCGTAGCCGGCCGACCCAGCCTGTCGCAGCGCGGCCCGATAAAGGAGGTAGTTGCGCAAGAAAGTCCGCCGTCCCTCGGCAGGGGCCACCGCTGCCCGCCGGTCTTCAGGGAAGCCGTCAAGAAAAGCCTGAAGTTCGGCCAGCGAAACGCGGTCGTCTTCGCGGGAAGCGACCAACGGGTCGTCGTCTCGCCTCTGTGCTCCTCCCCCCTCCGTGGGGGAGGTGTCGCCAGAGGCGACGGAGGGGGAGTGGGTCTGCGCTGAGACCGGTTTTTTTCCCTCCCCCCGACATCCCAAAGCCGCCAAGAACATGGCTGCGATCACCAACCGCCACATCAAGTGCTATTCCCGGAGCTGTTCGGCGAGCGCGCTGACCCGCTCGGCGTCAATGGAGATCTCCGCGTCCGCGCTGAGCGCGTCAACGCGTTTCCGCCAGAGGGCCTTACGACGTTGCTCCAGCTCATCCGTGGTTCCCGCGTCGGTGCGCACGTGATCCGCCAGGTAGTCGGCCCGTATCTGCTTCTCCATGGCTGCCAGAAGATCCATGCGCACCTGGGGCTCAGAGTCCATCCCCGCGGTGATCGCCTCCCGGGCGCAGAGGTTCATGACGATATAGTTCTGAAGGAAGAGCTGCGCCTTGTCCACCGACGAGTAGTAGTAGCGGGCAAAGGGCGGAAGAACACGGATGGCCCCGACCAACTCACCGAGGGTGATCACTTCCCGACGAAGGGTCGCTACGGGCAGGGCCTCCTGCTGAGGCTCCAGGCCCCCTGGGGCCTCAGTGCGCAGGGCCTCGACCAAGCTGACCCGGTACTCCGTCATCTCAGGGTGCTCAGGCTTGCAGCCAGCGGCCGCAGCGACGAGCGCCAGAAGCAGGATCTGGGTGCGTAGGGTCATGGATATCTCATGTCCTCCATGGAGTTATTTCTAGCCCAGGGGCGTGTCGTTGTCAACACAGCGGGCTCGGACGCC
>CAYOTU010000289.1:0-5144 GCA_964406905.1 uncultured Myxococcales bacterium
GAATCGGCGGTCTGCCGGACCTGGTGCTGGCCGCGGAGGAGCGCTACGCGGCCGAGCTGGAGGTCCTCGCCGACGACCTCGCCCGACGTGGTGATCAGATCCGACTCGTGATCGTCGCGGGCCCGTCGTCCTCGGGCAAGACCACCACCACGGCCCGCCTCTCCGAGGCCATGGCCCGCCACGGCCTCGAGCTGGTCTCGGTGAACGTGGACAACTACTTCAGGGACCTGGCTGATCAACCCCGGGACCGGCGGGGCGACCACGACTTCGAGACCCCCGAGGCCATCGATCTGCCCCTGTTCAACGAGCACCTCGAGGAGCTGTTGTCCGGGCGGCCCGTGGACTCGCCGACCTTTGACTTCCACCAGGGACGGCGTACCGGGGAGACTGAGCGGCTCCAACTCCGGGAGGGGCAGATAGCGATCATAGATACCCTCCACGGACTGAGCCGTTCCCTCACGGGGAAGATCCCCGGGGAGTTGAAGTATCGGGTTTATCTGGAGACCCTGTCCCAACTCCGGGACGTGGACGACCGCTTCGTCAGGTGGACCGACCTGCGGCTTCTGCGCCGCATGGTGCGGGACCACACCCAGCGAAACAAGAGCCCCCGGGAGACCCTGGAGCACTGGCACTACGTCCGCCGCTCGGAGAAGAAGCACATCCTGCCGTTCCTGGGCGACGCGGACTTTGTGATCAACACCGCGTTCCCCTTTGAGCTGGCCTGCTACCGTCCCCTCACCGAGGACTTCTTCCGTGACTACCTCGCCAAGGGACCGCCCGATGGCGACGCGACCGAGCGCGCTGCTCGGATCCACAAGCTCCTCTCCACGGTCCTCCCTGTGGACAACCTCTCCGCCATCCCGCAGGATTCGGTGTTGCGAGAATTCCTCGGCGGCGGTATGTATGGGTGAACCAGAAAGGGTAAAAAACATGCAGGCAACAAGGCATACCGTCGTCCCCGACCACCCCGGCGTCAGGTGGGCTCCCTCGGAAAACTGGAACGAGCGCCCTCCGGGAGTCCCGGTGGAGTCCGTGGTGATCCACTTCACCGACCTGCCCCTTCGGGAGACCCTGGAGCTGCTGTCCCGCCCCGGACATCCGGCCAGCACCCACTATGTGATCGACCGGGACGGGGCCCTCTACCAGATGGTCCCGGAGCATCTCCGCGCATGGCACTCGGGGGTCAGCCGCTTCGCAGGGCGGGATGACGTCAACGACTTCTCAATCGGAGTGGATCTGGTCTTCGAGCCCGAACTCCACGACCGCTACGAGGAGATCCAATATCAGGTCCTCCTGGACCTCATCGACGGAATCCGAACCCGCCACCCCATCAACCCTTCCCTCATAACCGGCCACGAGGACGTGGCGCTACCCCCAGGCCGTAAGGCCGACCCAGGCCCCTGCTTTGACTGGCCCCGAATCCGCGGCCACCTATCGAAGTAATAATCAACGCCATCTGATCCCAGCCGGGACCAAGCCCGGAGGGCGCAGGAGGCGACCGTGGCGCTCCTCACAGCATAAACAGCATGTAATACATTACCTTGTCGTACGCGTCCTGGTCGATCTGCTCATCCGCGTGGAAGCCTGAGTAGATCACCCGCCCGGACCCGACCCCGGGCTTGTAGGACAGGAGGACCGGCTGGTCCTCGTCGATCTCCACTTCCGTGATGCAATCTTCGAAGAAGCCGCCGTGGCATTGATCGATGTGGCCCACCGCGTGGACAGTGGTGCCCTCTCCCGGCGCGGAGACCGAGATCAGCGGCCCCGAGTCATAGTAAACCTGGATGCTCATTGCGCCCACGTACTCGGCCAGCGCGGCGTCCACCAACGCTGCATCGAAGGTCGAGTGAGGCTCAATGACCTGGGAATCCTCGATGTCGTCCTCTCCCCAGAAATCGATCGCGTCCGGGAAGGCCGACTCACCGATGGCCCAGGCCAGATCGGTCATGTAGAGGGAGCCCCCCAGCATCACCCACTGGTGGATGTTGTCCACGATCTGAGGGTACTTCTTCGCCCATTTCTTGTACGCGCTGCCACAGTTCAAGATGATGATGTTGTAGTTCAGCAGGGCATCGAGATCCATGAGCACCTGCACCCCGGGCTCGCTCTCCCAGTCCGGGACCTCAGCGTAGAGGGTGTCCTCGTAGTAGAACCAGGTGTAGTCAAAGCCCAGGCGGTCGACGATCTCCTCCATCTGGTCCCACTGGCCCCAGAAGACCGCAATGCTGGCGCCGCCCGCGCCGAAACACATCTTGTAGTCCGCGCCGCTGAGGTCGGTCAGGTGATCAGCCTTGATGAACACCTCGAAGTCCATGTGGAAGTTCCCCTTCTCGATGTGCACCGGCTGCATCCCCGAGGGCACGTTCTCGAAGTAGTATGTTCCGTCCACCTGGGAGAGCGATTGGAGGTGGACCGGCATGCCCTGGCAATCCGTGGTGTCGATGGAGACGATGGCCAGGGAGACGAAGACCTGCTCGTTGGGCGCGCAGACCACGCCCTTCAACGAACCGTAGCCGCAGGGGGTCTCAACCGTTTCCTTTGCTGTGTCTGTGGGAGGGCCTTCAGGCCCGAAGTCCACCGGCACGTCCGTGTGAGTACCCTCAGGCCCGAAGAACGTATCTCCCGGCGTGTTCGTCCCGCCGTCCAGCCCCGCGTTCCCCGACGCGTCTCCATGGCCCGGACAGACCTTGAAGACCTGGCAGTTGGGATCATCGCAGTCCGTGACCCCGTCCCCGTCGTTGTCCAGGCCGTCCTGACATAAGGCCGGCGTGTTCTCTACGGTCACGGTCTTGCCCCCGCACCCTACACAAAGAACCGCCACCACCACCAATGCAGTCCTCATATCACACCTCCGGTCACTTTCGCTTCAGTCTAGCGAGCCGTCTACCCAGCGTCCATCGTCATTCATACAACTGTTACGAAGTGAGTTACTCAGACGGCCAGGTTGCCGTAAACATCGTGCCCACGCCGACCTCGGAGGTCACGTGCATCTTCCCGCCCCGCTTGCGCAGGAGCTGGTAGGTAATAGCGAGGCCCATGCCCATGCCTTCGCCGGGGGCCTTGGTGGTGAACAAGGGATTGAAGATCCTGTCGATGTTTTCCTGGGGGATCCCCTCGCCGTCGTCCCGCACCATGATCCGCACAGCGTCCCCCTCCCGCCGGGCCTCGCACCAGATATTGCCGTCCGCGGGGGTCGCGTCGATAGCGTTCTGGAGCAGGTTCGAGACCACCTCATGGAACTCCTGTGGGACGCAATGGATAGTCCCCGCACCTGATGGCTGGAATTTGATGAGCCGGCGGGTGTCGTCCCGGGGTGAAACCAAGTCCATGACCTTGCCGATGCCCTGATCCACGTCGTAGTCTACCGCTACGGGCTCGTAGCCTTCCCGCGAGTACTCCCGCAGGAGGTCCACGGACTTGGAGATCCGGTCCGCGCCCAGGGTGACCTGTTCCAGCATCTTCCCCATCTTCTTCACAAAACGGGTGCGCTTCCGGTACAACTCCTCCGTGCCTTCCGCTTCATCGGGGAGGATGTTCGCCAGCTTGTCCAGGGAACGCCGGGCCAGGACCGCGCCGTTGCGGATGTAGTTCACCGGGTTGTGGATCTCGTGGGCCATGCGGGCAGCGACCACCTGGAGCGACTCCATCCGTTGGATCATGAGCTTCTCGGCCTGCCGGTCATGGGTGGCCAGGAGCTTCTCGATGACCACCATGAGCTCCGAGGGGCTGAAGGGCTTGGACAGGTACTGGTCCGCGCCCGCCTCCCGGCCAGCGATCCGGTCCACCTCGTCTGCCTTCGCCGTAAGCATCACCACGGGAATGTGGGCCGTCTCCTCCGCTGTCTTTATGGCAGCGGTCATCTCCCGTCCGTCCATCTCGGGCATCATATAGTCGGTGACCACGAGGTCTGGCTTGAGCTTGTTGGCCAGCTCGAGGCCCCGCCGCCCGTTCTCCGCCAGGTAGACCACGTATTGACCGCGCAGCTGCAACTCCAGAAACTGGAGCATCTCCCGGCTGTCCTCCACCACCAAGATCCTGGCTTGGGGCTCCACCGCGTCCGACGCAGCTCGATCCCGGGGCGCAAGTCGGCGCTCCGTCGCATCGTCCACCGAGAGCAGCTTGAAGTCATTGCTCTGTGAGAGCTTGGCCCACCACTCGGGCAGGCCGCCGTCGTCGCTCCGGCGACCACCACCCACGTCCTCATAGCAAACGCGCCGATCGATGACATCCTCACGGAAGTGGTCCCTGCCCCGGTGGAAGGTCACGTACATCGTGGTCCCGCTGCCCACCTCACTCTCAGCCCTCAGCTCACCTTCGTGGAGTCCGACCAACTCCTTGGCCAGAGCCAGGCCGATGCCGGTGCCGCCGTACTTCCGGGTGGACGTCCCATCCACCTGGGAGAACCGGTCAAAGATGGTCTTCAGCATGTCCTCGGGGATACCGATGCCCGAGTCCTCGACTGAGACATTTATCTTCTCCCCGGTCGCGTCGATGGTCACCACGACGCGACCCCCCTCTCCCGTAAACTTCACAGCGTTGGAAAGGAGGTTGATCAGGATCTGCTCGAGGCGGTTCTGGTCACTACAGATGCCCGTCTCGTCACCCTTCACGTCGAAAGTCAGGGAGATGTTCTTCCGATCCGCCAGGGGCTGGATGTTCCTCACCAACTCATTCATGAACTCGGCCAAGTCTATCTCCTCCAGGCGCAGGCGGAGCTTCGAGTCCTCGAGCTTCGCCAGGTCCAGGAGGTCGCTGATCAGCTTCATCAGGCGCAGACCGTTGCGGTAAATCCGGTGGAACACCTCCTGCTGGTCACCCGAGAACTCCCCCATCTCCCCCTTCAGGATCGACTCTGTGGGAGCCAGGATCAGGGTAAGCGGGGTCTTCAGCTCGTGGGTAATGTTAGAAAAAAACTGTGTCTTGTACTTATCCAGTTCGGTAAGGCGTTGGTTGGCCTGCTCCATCCGGTAGCCGGACTCGACCTCTCGGCGGTGTAGCCCATACATAAAGTACTGGCCCACGGTCGCTATGAGCATCGTGGATCCGAGAAACAAGTTATTGGAGAAGTACATAGCCCCGTTGACAGCAGGCTGAAAGAGGACCGTGGGAAGAAGGTATGAGAGGTAGATCCCGCCGAAGACGAT
>CAYOTU010000290.1:0-5135 GCA_964406905.1 uncultured Myxococcales bacterium
AGGGCTCCCCAGCCTGGAGCATGTCCTCCTGCCCCGCACCAAGGGCTTCGTCGCCACCCTCGAAGGCCTGGAGGGCCACCTGGATGCAATCCTCGACTGCACCATCGGCTACCACGGCGGCGTCCCGACCCTCTGGCAATGGCTCAAGGGCTACGCGCCGCGGGTCTCGCTGCACGTGCGGCGTTTCGAGATCGGGGCCCTGCCCACGGACGACGAAGGCCGCGGCGCCTGGCTGATCGCACGCTACGAAGAGAAGGACCGTCTGCTTGCGGATTTCATGGAGAGCGGACGCTTCCCTGCTTGACACCCGCCCGAATCCCCGGCACCCTACCGCCGCCCGGACGGGCAACAGGGGGAGAGCGTTGGACCACATCCGAAACTTCAGCATCATCGCCCATATCGATCACGGGAAGACGAGCCTCTCAGACCAACTCCTGCGGAAGACAGGGACAGTGGACGCGCGGGAAAGCAAGGGTCTGCTTTTGGACGATATGGATCTGGAGCGCGAGCGGGGGATCACGATCAAGAGCTCCGCTGTGTCAATGGACTACGTCGGGCCCGACGGCAAACAGTACCTGCTGAACCTCATCGACACCCCCGGCCACGTGGACTTCTCCTACGAGGTTTCCCGTGCCCTTGCGGGCTGCGAGGGCGCGCTCCTCGTGGTGGACGCGAGCCAGGGCGTCCAGGCTCAAACCTTGGCGAACCTGTACAAGGCCATGGAGTTGGACCTGACGATCCTGCCCGTGATCAACAAAATCGATCTACCCAACATCGACGTGGACCGGGTTATGCGCCAAGTGGACGAGGAGTTGGGCCTGGACCCCGAGACAGCGCTCCTGTGCAGTGCAAAGAGCGGCGTCGGCGTGGACGAAATCCTGGCCGCGGTGGTAGATCATATCCCCCCGCCGGAGGGAGATATCGCGGCTCCCCTCCAGGCCCTGATCTTCGACTCCCACTACGATCCCTATCGGGGGACCATCGTCTACGTGCGGATCATGAACGGCTCCGTGGCCGCGGGGGATATGCTCCTGGTGATGTCCACCGGCCGAACCGTCAAGGTCGAGGAGGTGGGCCGCTTCCGCCTCCAGCGCAAGCCTGTGAAGCGCCTGTCAGCGGGTGAAGTGGGCTACATCATGGCGGGAATCAAGAGCGTCGGAGATACGCCCATCGGTGACACTATCACCCGGGTGGACCAGCCGGCGGAGGCACCCCTGGCGGGCTTCGTCGAGATCAAGCCCGTGGTCTTCTCGTCGATCTACCCAGTGGACACCGACCTCTTTGAAGACCTGGGCATGGCAATGTCCAAGCTCGTGCTCAACGACGCGTCCCTCCAATACCAGTTGGAGCGTTCCTCCGCGCTGGGTTCGGGTTACCGTTGCGGCTTCCTGGGCCTTCTCCACGCGGAGATCTCCCAGGAACGCCTGGAGCGGGAGTACAACCTGGACCTCTTCGTCACCGCACCGTCTGTGTGCTACCACCTCACCTTGAAAAACGGCACGAAGATGGAGGTCGACAACCCCGCACACTACCCCGACCCCACGGAAATCGACGGCGCAGAGGAGCCCTTCATCAGGGGCTCCATGATCCTCCCGGACGAATACCTCGGCGCGGTGATCAACCTCTGCATGGAGCGCCGGGGCCTGAACCCGAACCACTCCTACGTGAGCGAGGGCCGGGTCGAGCTGCGGGTGGAGCTGCCGCTGGCCGAGGTGATCTACGACTTCTACGACCACTTGAAGTCCCTGACCAGGGGCTACGGCAGCTTTGACTACGAGGTCATCGACCACCGCCCCTGCGAGTTGGTGAAGCTCGACATCCGGGTCAACGGCGAGTCCGTGGACGCGCTGGCCATGCTCCTGCACAAGGACCGGGCCCAGCGCCAGGCCCGCCAGATCTGCCGCAAGCTCAAGGCCGAGCTGCCCCGGCACCAGTTCAAGATCGCGATCCAGGGTGCGATTGGCGGCAAGATCATCGCGCGAGAGACCGTCTCAGCGACGCGCAAGGACGTCACCGCCAAGTGCTACGGCGGCGACGTCTCCCGCAAGCGCAAGCTCCTAGAGAAGCAGAAGGAGGGCAAGAAGCGCATGAAGACCTTCGGGCAGGTCCACATTCCCCAGAAGGCCTTCTACGCTGTCCTCCGGAGAGGTGACGATTGAGGGGCATGTGAGGGGCATGCCCCGGCATCTTTACCTGCATGTCCCCTTCTGCCGATCACGCTGCGCGTACTGTGCTTTCTACTCGACCACGGGTGCGGACGCGGCCCTTCTGGACCGCTATGTCAATGCTGTTCTCGTCGAGCTGTCCCGCTCCGAGATGATCGGTCCATGGGATACGATCTACCTGGGCGGCGGGACGCCGTCACTCCTGGCCCCCGTGCGGACAGCCCGGCTCCTGGACGAGATCCGGACGCTATGCACCTTCTCCCCGAACGCGGAGGTCACCATCGAGGCCAACCCCGAGGGCCTGGCAGAGGGGGACGCGGCCGCGCTACGGGCCGCGGGGGTGAACCGCCTGAGTCTGGGCGTCCAGTCCTTCGACGATGACGATCTGCGCCTCCTGGCGCGGCCCCACGACGCTGCCACGGCCCGGCGTGCTGTGGCCGAGGCCCTGCGCGCCGGCCTCCGGGTGAGCCTGGACCTGATCTACGGCCTGCCGGGGCGCAGCCCGGAGCATTGGGCCCGCCAGCTCGACGCGGCCGCGGCCACCGGGGTCGAGCATGTCTCAGCATACGAGCTGTCCCTGGAGCCGGGCACGCGCCTGGCCGACGCGCTGCCCGACGGCCTCGGAGACCGCGCAGACCTCTTCTTTCAGACCCACGAGTACCTGGCCACGCTGGGCTTCGAGGGCTACGAGGTCTCCAACTTCGCCCGAGGCCTCGATGCCCGGTCCCGCCACAACCTCGCCACCTGGGCCCACCGGCCTTACCTGGGCCTGGGTCCGGCAGCGCATTCCTTCCTGGACTCGGCCAGCGGCCCCCTTCGCCGGTGGAATCTCCCGGATCTGGAGGCCTGGCTGGTTGCGTTGGAGCGCGGGGACAAGCCACCGCGTGGCGATGAGGTCCTCACCGCGGACCAGCGCCTCCTGGAGCGGGTGATGCTGGGGCTGCGGACCCTGGACGGCGTGGATCTCGATAAGTGTCGCCAGGAACTCGGAGACAGGGCCGCAGACGGGGTGCTGAAGCGGGCCGCTGGTGCTGTCCAGGCTGGGGTGGTGGTGGTTGAATCCGGGAGGTTGAGGCCGACGCTGCGGGGGATGGCGTTGGCAGATGGGTTGGCCGCGGAGCTGGCGCCCTGACCCCACGTCGTGGTTGTGAAGATCTTCTGTCAAACGTATAGTTAACCTGAGTTCCGGCGCTTGGTCAGGAGGTGTGACATGACGGTTCTGTTGGAGAAATTGCAACGCGATGCTCTGAGTCTGCCTGCAGAGGAGCGAGCATTCCTTGCAGATCGCCTGCTCAGTTCCCTTGACGGTGAAGTGCTTTCAGACGTGGATGCTGCCTGGGTAGCAGAAGCAGAGAGACGCTACCAGGAATATAAAAAGGGTGACAGGGAGGCCATTCCAGCAACCAGTGTTTTTGACGACGCGGACCGACTGCTCGGATGAAGACTGCGCTGTTCGACCCAGATGCGCGAGCAGAGTTCCTGGCGGCGACCGATTACTATGAGCGCTGTCAGCGCGGCCTTGGTCGCCGCTTCCGTGGAGCAGTTGAGCTGGCGATTGAGCAGATCTGTCAAACTCCGTTCCGGTATCGCATGCTCCGGGCACCATTCAGACGTTGCCTTCTGTTGGGATTCCCCTACTCGATTATCTTCTCCATCGAGCCAGGCAATCTTCTCGTCATAGCCGTGGCTCATACGAAACGAAGGCCTGGATACTGGACAACACGGTTGGACACGGGCGTCCCCACTTGACACTTCGGCCTCGGGTCCCTGCAACCCGCTCCATGACCGGGCGCCCCTTCTGCTCGTCAAGCTCGCGGCTCTGATTGATGTTGGATTGAACCAATCCGAGACGTGACCGCAGGTGACGAGCACGGGCAAACTGTCCTTCTTCAACTCCGCCGCGTCCATCATGAGGGCCTCGTCCTCCACTGACGGCTCCGCTGCTGCCGAGGGCGCCATCTTCGCACCGTCTCCCCAGCCACCGCGGCTGCCGGTCTGCCCTGTGATCGTGTTGTCCCGGAGCACAGCGTAGCAACCAACGTCATCGGGGCAAAATACGCGTCCCCCGTGGGGGATGAGGAGGGCATCGGCGAAGCCGATAGAACGCTCCGGTGGAGCGTTCGGCCCGACGCAAGGGCCGGAGCCGTGCGGAGGCCGGAGCCCAAGGCGGCAGGGGGTAGCGTAGAATTCATTGAAGAGGAAAGCCAAATCCCAACACCGCCCCAAAGATCCGCAACATACCATAACAGTCCCCGATTCGTCCTCCCGATTCGTCCTCGATTCGTCCAGTATTGGTGACAGGGAAAAGGGAGCGGGAACAAGGTTGACCCCCTCGTAAAAAGTCCAAAACGCCGAAAAAACCGCTCATGAAACAGGCAATTCACTCGAAAAAGGCGGGCCTTGAGCGCGAAATCCAGGGATCCGTGAAGGCCAAATCGACTTTTTACGAGGGCGTCAAGGTTACTTTCCTTCCTCCTTGAATTTCAGAGTGCAGATTTCAGACCATTTCGGCACCCATTGCCTTGTCCATTCATCGGGGTCCATTGGATAGGCACATTCATCCGAAACGCTCGGAATGGAGAAGGCTACTATCTCGGTGCTTTTTGACTCAACCTTTCCTGAACAGATCGTCCCCGAATTGCCAACCGGGTTGTCCCAACCAATGTCCCATAGAATGGCTTCAACAGGTGGGGCTTCGTTCCTTTCGTGGGCAACCAAAAACGCAGCTTCCTGTTCTAACGTGGGCTTCTGCTTGTAGATATTGACAGTCCCGCAAAGAGCCCCTGAACCGTCCCCAGTGTTAGTGAAGCGGCATTCGCCACGTCCGAACCCGTTGACTGAGCAATCGGCTTCGATGTCCGGCTTCCCACAAGAAGACACCACAAGAAGAAGACAGACGGTCAAAGCATATCGCATTTGGGGGGTGGTCGGTTAGCGCCACCGGGGGCTACATGTTGTGTTACTTCCATT
>CAYOTU010000291.1:0-5117 GCA_964406905.1 uncultured Myxococcales bacterium
CGGTCCTGGATTTCGGCATAGCGAAGCTGGACTCGGATGACACCATCGAGCAGGTAACCAAGACCGGCATGCTCTGTGGTACTCCAGCGTATCTCAGCCCTGAGCAGGTGACAGGGAAGCTGGCGACCCCGGCGAGCGATCTCTACTCCCTTGGGATCATCCTCTACGAGATGCTGACCGGGAAGCCGCCGTTCCTGGATCCGACGCCGGTTAACGTCCTGATGAAGCACGTCAACGAGACCCCGGTGCCGGTGCACAAGGTACGTCCGGGCCTGGCCGTGCCCGTGGCGATGCACGATTTCCTCCAGGTAGCGCTGAGAAAGGACCCCGAAAAGCGCTACCAGAGCGTGGATGAGTTCCGGGCAGCGCTTCGCCTTACGCTCAAGCGCATCGACGGCGTCCCCGAGGCCACCCATCAACCCGATCCCAGCCGGGAGCCTGCGACCGTGGCTTTTGCCGATCCGAACCGGGAGCATCTTGACGACAGTGACCATGGCCAGGTCTCCGGCTTTGAGCCCACCATCAACGCAATCGACACCCGCGGCGTGGGCCTCACCCTTCCCACTGCCAATCACCCTGACCCAGCGCTCCAGTCCGCACCCTGGTCCGACGTTGAACCCCCACGCCGTAGCGGTAACCCCCTGCTGTACATCTCCATCCTGGTCGCCCTGATCCTCACCGTGGTCCTGGCCCTCTGGCGCCCGTGGGAAGCAGCGCCCCCTGCAGCCGATCCCATCCGGGAGCCTGCGACCGTGGACTCCGATCCCATCCGGGAGCCTGCGACCGTGGCTCTTCCCAGTCCGAACCGGGACCAAGCCCCTTTGGGCGCAGGTGACGACCGTGCAATGCCCACCGACATCGCCCCTGCCCCCGAAGTCACCCCCCAACCCAATCCGAATCGGGACCAAGCCCCTTTGGGCGCAGGTGTCGACCGTGCAACGCTCACCGACATCACCCCCGCCCCCGATGTGCTCTCTCAACCCGATCCCAGCCGGGAGCCTGCGACCGTGGCACTCCCCGTCATCATCACCGCCAGCCCTGACCAAGTCCGTTGCTACTGGGACGACGAGCCGAAGAGCGCGGGAAAGGAGGTCCCGTTCATCCTCCAACTCACCCTCGACGACGAAGGTAGGCACATGCTTTGCAGTAGGCTCGGGTGGGGCACGAAGCGGACGGAGATTCACCTGGATGATTTGCGGGAGACGGGGAAGCTGATGGTGCGACTGCATAAGAAGCTGAAGAAACCACCGAAGCCCAAGCCGGATCCACCCGTGCCGGAGCCGCCAGGTCCGGAACCTGAAGACACGAAACCGGAACCGGAGGATGACCCGTGGGCCGACATCTGATTATCGTTTTGTTAGCGACGACGATCCTCGCCGTAGCCGCAGCGCCAAGCGTCGCAGGCCCGCCTACCCCTGAGGAGAAGGCAGCCGCGAAGAAGGTGGTAGCGGGCAAGGAGCTCCAGGACAATGGCCACCACGAGGAGGCGATTATTCTCTTCGAGGAGGCCTGGGCCCTCTCCAGCCATCCGAAGATCCTCTTCTACAAGGCCCGCTCCGAGTACGCGCTGAAGCGGTACGAGAAGGCCCGCGAGACCTATCTGCTGGTGCAGGAGAAGTCCGGGGACCTCGAGCCCGTCAAGATCGCGGAGATCGAGCGGAACCTCGAGGCGATCCGACGCCTGCTCGACAAGACCCTGTTACGCTTCGTAACGCCTGGTGTTGCAGGTGCGATGGTCACAGTGGACGGCACCCCGGTCGGCCCGACGCCGGTGAACAAACCCTTCCGCCGTGGCACCTATCAGGTCCACGCGGCCCTGGAGGGCTACACCGCAGCGGAGAAACTGGTCGTGGTCAAGGGCGAGCCCGAGATTACAGTGACCCTCCCCATGAAGCGCTTCCTCACCCCCGGGGAGATTCGCTGGAAGGCCCGCCAACGAAACCTCCGCATAAGCGCCTGGACAACCCTCGGCACCGGCATCGCCGCGTTCGGCACGGGCGTGGGATTCCTGGGCAACTACCTGGACAAGACGAACCGGAACCTGGCCCCGAATCAGCACGTAGTGGACGGAGTCACAGACCTCGCTGTCGGCGGGACCCTAACCGTGGTCGGCGCCGCGCTCGGCGTGACCTCCGCGGTTCTGTTCACAAAGGCAAAGAAGCAATACAAAGCGCCCACCGCATACATCGTGCCCCTGCCTGGCGGCGCTATGCTTGGGTTGACCTTTTAGAACGAGAGCCGCGGCCCTGGCACGGCCGTTGCGGGAGTAAAGAGACCGAACGAAATCGACAAGCGAGGTGAGAAAATGCGTAGCAATTCGTGCAGGCGTTCCCCCCTGTGGGAGGGGCTTCCCGTAGGGTGCCCCGATGTCGGCCCTGGAAAGGGCCTCCCACAGTTAGCCCGGATGCCGATCTTGCCCCTTCTTATGTTCCAGCTCCTGCTAATCCCCACAGTCGCGACAGCGGGTGTCCCGTCCTTCGTCACCTACTCCGGCCGCCTCATCGACGGCACCGGCTGGGGCGAGAGCACCCAACTTTCCCTGACCTTCCGGATCTACGACCAGGAGACCGACGGCCAGGCCCTCTTCGAGCAGATTGAAGACGTGGTGGTCCAAGACGGCTACTTCAGCGTGATGCTGGAGGACATCGTTGACGTCTTCGCCGCACATCCTCAGACCTGGATCGGAGTCGCAATCGATGGCGGCGATGAGTTGGCCCCCCGGCAGCCGGTGGGGAGCGTGCCGTATGCGGTGCGTACTGCAACAGTAGACGCAATCGGACCGGTCGGCGCTCCAGTCGTTGTCGTATCGAGCGGAATGGCGGGAGTAGGGACGGACACACCGGATTCACCATTACACGTATATCGATCGCAGGATTCTGCTCAGGTAAAAATAGAGTCCGACGCTACACCTGCCGGTGCTGGCGAAGCAGCGTTGGTTCTGGATGCTGGCCCGAATTCGGATGCAGTGCTCAGTTTTTCTCGCGCCACGGATGAGCGTTGGCGATTGTATTCAGATGCGATACCCGCTGATGATAATCTGGTGCTTTCCAGCAATGATGTCCAGACAGTGATGGTATGGGACCGGGATACCGGCAACGTCGGCATCGGGGAAACGAATCCTTCCTGTCCACTTCATGTCAGTGGCGATTTCAAAGCCACAGGAACCATATTCGCTGGCTGTCAGCTGGTATACGGTTCTTATAAAACCTTGAGTGGGAATGGGTTTGCTCAGGTTACATGTCCGCAGGGGTTAGTCGTGCTTGGCGGCGGTGGTTCCTGTGTTGGGTGGGGCCATTACGTGGTTGATTCGTTGCCTTTTAGTATTCAGGCATGGAGAACTTATTTTTCTGTAACCAACTCATCAGAGTGTCGCTCAAGTGCTATCTGCTGTAGGTTTGGAAATTGAAGTCGTATAATGAGAAGATCAGGGAATTCAAGAGAGCGGAGACTGCGTGCTACGTTCCGGAAATGTATCTTTGCCAAATGACCCATCAGGGGATCGCAATAGGGATTTCGATGGATGCAGGTCCAGGAGTTTCTCGTCGGAAGACCTCGGGGAGGGGGTCGCCGTTCTCGATGCAGCTCTCGATGATCTTTCGTGCCACGTCCCGGGCGATCTCCACGGTCTCCTCAATGGTCCGCCCCTGCGCCACAAGCCCGGGGACATCCGGGCTCGTCGCCACGTATCCGCCTTCGGGCAATGCTTCAATGTCAAGGTGGATCAACGATTCCATGGCGCATCTCCTCGTTTATGAAGAACAATGTAGCCTCGTTGTTTCCTTCCGTCAATACGGGAGGCGGCCTTCGGCCGCCCACGGCCCATCACCCAGCCGCGCCCATCAGTCCCCGGTCCGGCCGGAGGCCTCGGAGGAACTTTTCCACGGGCAGGCAGCGGATGCCATCCTGAAGCAGAGGATCCCGGCCCCGGTAGAGGAGCAGGACGCTCGCCTCCGGGTAGTCCTCGCGGAAGGCCTTGAGTGCCCTGAGATCATCGCTTCGGACGTCCCGGGAGTTCTTCACCTCGATGGCGCAGAAGGTGTCCGGGCCGTAGACCACGAAGTCCACCTCCGAACCGCCGCGGGTGC
The DNA here is from genome assembly GCA_964406905.1 of uncultured Myxococcales bacterium. Lineage (GTDB taxonomy): Bacteria > Myxococcota_A > UBA9042 > CAIXZC01 > CAIXZC01 > CAZNWW01. Next base: position 4,086 of record CAYOTU010000291.1, read on the forward strand.
GCCAGTAGTACAACTCAGCGGGGTCTCGTCGGTACGCGGACCACGCGCGGAGCGCCTGTGCGACCAGACCCTCGAGCGCGGGCCCTTCTATTTCTTCGCTGCGATCCAGAGGGCCTCGTCGACGGAGCGCGTTGAAGACACCTGCGTCGAAGAGATAGAGCTTCGGATGCTGCACGACTTTACGCTTGGCCCGCCGGGAGAACACAGGGACGCGGAAGGCCAGCAGCAGATCCTCCAGGACCCCCAGGTACCCCTCGACGACCTTCCGCCCGACCTGGCACTCGCGGGCCACGTTGCTGATGTTGAGCACCGCGCCGTGGGACAGACTGGCGGCCTCCAGGAAGCGCTGGAACGCGCCGAGGTTGCGCACCAGTCCCTCGGCCTGCACCTCCTCACGGATGTACAACCCGAGGTAGCTTCGAAGCGTCTCCTCCGGATCCTGTGCCGCCCGGACGAGGGGGACCATGCCGAGTCGCAGCGCGTCCTCCAGGACGAAGCCATCGGCCAATTCACTCGCCAGGAACGGGTGCAGGCTGCGCAGGATTGCGCGGCCGGCCAGGAGGTTCACCCCTGTCCGCCGGAGCTTGCGCGCGCTGGAGCCGGTGAGCACGAAGCGCGTGCGCCGCTGTTCCTCGATAAGGAGATGCACTGCGGAGAGCAGCTCCGGGACCCGCTGAACCTCGTCCACGACCACCACGCACCCGTAAGGCTCAGCCCGGACCCGGTCCAACAGCCGCTCGGGGCGTGCCTGGTAGGTTCGGTGAACCTCGGGGTCGTTGAGGTCGATCCACAGCGCATCAGGGAACTCCCCGCGGAGCCACGTGGTTTTGCCCGTACCGCGGGGCCCGAAGAGGAAGAAGCTCCCACCCGGATCCTCGAAGACTCGGCTGACTGTTTCCATATTGAGCCTCAAAATGGCAGTTGCTATGCCAAAAATACGCCAAGAGACTTTTCTTGTCAACGGAGGGATTGAGATGAAGAAGCAACTCACCGTGATGCTGCTCTGTCTGTTCGTGTCGCCGGTAGCGACCG